>NZ_RAWT01000092.1:0-2139 GCF_003612005.1 Pyramidobacter sp. CG50-2 | reverse complement strand
GAGGGCGTCGGCGCGGATAATCCCGTGCAGTTCGCCGACGCGGCATCGGGCGTGACTTTTGTCGCTCTGCCCGAGACATCGAGCATCGAAGAGGGCGTCCTCTACGATTATCAGCCCGTCGTGGAAGCCGGCGCTGCGGACGATGTCAGCGCGTTCGGCCGCAACTGGTACTTCGTGGACATCGAGACCAAGAAGACCAACACCACCGAGGTGGCGCTCGCCAGCGCCGCGGCCGATTACGCGACGGCGACGGCGCGTCTGGAGATCGACAGCCTCAACAAGCGCCTCGGCGAACTGCGCGACTACGACGTCGAAGACAATGGCTTCTGGTTCCGTTACAAGCGCGGAGAGATGGAGGAGGACGACGCCTCCGGTTATTTCAAGCAGAAATACAACTTCTACCAGCTGGGCTACGACCGTAGGGACGACCGCGGCGAGCGCGGGATCTGGCGCAAAGGGCTGGCGTTGCACTATACCGACAGCTCCACCGATTTTTCGCACGGTTCGGGGACGCTCGACAGCTAC
The DNA here is from genome assembly GCF_003612005.1 of Pyramidobacter sp. CG50-2. Classification (NCBI taxonomy): domain Bacteria; kingdom Thermotogati; phylum Synergistota; class Synergistia; order Synergistales; family Dethiosulfovibrionaceae; genus Pyramidobacter; species Pyramidobacter sp. CG50-2. The sequence continues at coordinate 1,614 of NZ_RAWT01000092.1, read as the reverse complement.
GGCGCCTCTCTGTACGCCGGTTGGGCCGGCACAAAAGGGCACTACGCCGATTTCGTGCTGAAATACAGCCGCCTGGACAACGAATATTCCGTGTACGACCGCACCGGAACGGTCAAAGCCGATTACGACAACTGGGCCTTGAGCGCCAGCGTCGAATACGGCCGCAAATTCGACCTGGGCCACCGCTGGATCGTCGAGCCGCAGGCCCAGCTGGTTTATACCTATATCGAAGACGCCAGCTACCGGACCGACAATAACATCCTGGTCGAACAGGACGGCGTGGACAGCCTGATCGGGCGTCTCGGCTTCCGTCTCGGCCGCGAGTTCGGGGAGAAGGGGCAGGGCGGTTACGGCAAGTGGTACGTGAAAGCCGATCTGCTGCACGAGTTCTGCGGCGACCGCTTGGTGAATCTGTTCGGTGCCAAAGGACAGACTCTGTCCGAAAGCCGCGACGGCAAGGACACGTGGTTCGTGGCCGGGATCGGCGCCGACGTGACGATGGGGAAGAACTCGTTCTTCTACTGCGACGTGGAGAAATCCTTCGGCGCCGACATCGAGACGAACTGGCAGGTCAACCTCGGCGTGAGGTGGGAGTTTTAGACAGCGAAGCGAGCTTCACAAAAGGGCGTCCGCGGGATTTTTTTCGCGGGCGCCCTCTTTCATTTCTTTGAAAAATTACAGACAATGACGATGCTTGATAGATTGGAAGGGCAGGCGTATAATAATCACGTTAGGAATTTTATTTTGTTTTTCATTGGGTTTTATGACGCTGAGAAGATCGAATCTGGAAGGAGATCGACAAATGAAAAGGGCAAAATGGCTGATAGGCGTCGCGGCGATCGGAGTGGTTTTTGGTGAATACGGGGGGGGGTATGCGGCTGACGTTCACCAGAACATAACGGTTTCAGCGCCGGATTTTTCCTATGACAGCGCCGATCACCCCGAAGTGACTGGTGCGACGCAAATCAGACTTGGAAATTCTCTGGACGGCGTTGACGGCGGCACGTACACGGTCAAACTCAATATTCCCCATCCCAACGACGCGCTGACCACTTCATATAAGCCGGGATATTGGGCGCATTGCATGGAACGCTGGGGGCCGGCAATTTCCGCTTCAGCGACGTGAACCTGGACGTCTCCGGCAACGGCGTATACAAGGTGCGCCCCATGGCTTTCGGGGTCGGAACGTTTGACTTCGAAAACGTGAATCTGAAGATCGACGTGCGCAACTTTGAAGATGACCAAGATCTTGAGGTGACGGGAGTTCGGGTAGCGGATGCGGTTGTCAGCATCAAAAACCTGCATCTTGACAGCAGCGTCGATTTCCGCCAGTCGCCGAACGCCGCGCATAACGGCGTGTACAGCCTGGTAGAAGGAGCCCCGGGGACTTCCAGCGTGCTCAACCTGACGGGCAACGTCTACATCAACACCAACATTCCCGGCGGGGCGCAGGAGGCGTACGACGGCGAGTATGGCGTCGGCGTGGCCAAGAACGACGCCGTCAGCGGCAAGTACGGCGGCGTCGTCAACCTCAACGTCAAACCCGGCACGACGGAGATCCTCGATCCGAACAACGTCGTTCAGATCCTCGGCAATATCGACGTCAAAGATGGC
>NZ_RAWT01000014.1:0-47306 GCF_003612005.1 Pyramidobacter sp. CG50-2 | reverse complement strand
GGTTCATCCCCGCATGTGCGGGGTTTTGCGCCCTATGTGTGCGACAACCCCGCTTTACGCGGGTTCATCCCCGCATGTGCGGGGTTTTGCGAGGTCGCCGATGTTGATGCATGTCTCGCTCGGGTTCATCCCCGCATGTGCGGGGTTTTGGTAAGGATGATGCTCCATATCGTGCTATCAGAAGGTTCATCCCCGCATGTGCGGGGTTTTGGAGGCCGGCTTCGGAGACGATTGTCATTTCTTGGGTTCATCCCCGCATGTGCGGGGTTTTGTGCCCCTTGCACGAGGCGATGAAGAGGAACCCGGGTTCATCCCCGCATGTGCGGGGTTTTGGCCATGGCGTCGACGACTCTGTACCGTGTCAAGGGTTCATCCCCGCATGTGCGGGGTTTTGTAGGTTAAAAGAAGTTTGTCAGAGCCGGCAATGGGTTCATCCCCGCATGTGCGGGGTTTTGATACAGGCTCTTCAGACTCGGACGTCACATCCAGGTTCATCCCCGCATGTGCGGGGTTTTGCACACCTCCTCCTTTGGGTCGCTTGCAGCGATAGGTTCATCCCCGCATGTGCGGGGTTTTGGTCGCCTCGATAATGCCCGGATGCGGTACGCCGGGTTCATCCCCGCATGTGCGGGGTTTTGCGCCCTATGTGTGCGACAACCCCGCTTTACGCGGGTTCATCCCCGCATGTGCGGGGTTTTGCCGCCGTATACAGCGACGGAGCATGGACGCTCGGGTTCATCCCCGCATGTGCGGGGTTTTGTGGACGTGGATACCCCCTCGCTTTTTTGGCGAGGGTTCATCCCCGCATGTGCGGGGTTTTGTGCTCTACCTTTTCAACTCGATCATAGCCTTCGGGTTCATCCCCGCATGTGCGGGGTTTTGGTGAGAACAGTGATGAAGGGCGTCGAGCCATGGGGTTCATCCCCGCATGTGCGGGGTTTTGTTTCACGCCCGCGCTCGTCGATGGCGTCTTGAAGGTTCATCCCCGCATGTGCGGGGTTTTGGGCAGCGAGGCGATGCGCACCTTCGCGGCGTCGGGTTCATCCCCGCATGTGCGGGGTTTTGCACAGGGCGTAGCGCAGGGCGTCGATGCTGTGGGGTTCATCCCCGCATGTGCGGGGTTTTGCTTCGGGGATGTCGATCCTGAACTCTTTCATTGGGTTCATCCCCGCATGTGCGGGGTTTTGAAGCGGCCCCGGCCGATGCCGGAGTCGCTTGTAGGTTCATCCCCGCATGTGCGGGGTTTTGCCTTGAGCCGCAGCTTCTCCGCCCGAGACCCCGGGTTCATCCCCGCATGTGCGGGGTTTTGGGCATAACAAGCCCGGACCCACTTGTGGTCATGGGTTCATCCCCGCATGTGCGGGGTTTTGCGTCCACATACGGGCGCAGTCTTGCCACTAAAGGGTTCATCCCCGCATGTGCGGGGTTTTGGCACGAAGCCGGACTCGTTCCAGCGTTTCAGTAGGTTCATCCCCGCATGTGCGGGGTTTTGGTTTTCCTCGTGACGGCGCGGATGTACTCCGTGGGTTCATCCCCGCATGTGCGGGGTTTTGTCGTCCGCACGCTGGCCATCGTGGTCACGTGGGGGTTCATCCCCGCATGTGCGGGGTTTTGGCCGCAAAAATGGCTCGACGCGAGGGAATTGAAGGTTCATCCCCGCATGTGCGGGGTTTTGCATCGACCGTCCGCGCTCGCCGGGATGGCGCGCGGTTCATCCCCGCATGTGCGGGGTTTTGGAAGCCGCCGCGACCAGCAGCCCCGTGCCCTCGGGTTCATCCCCGCATGTGCGGGGTTTTGGCATACTCTGCGCGCGCGAGTACCAAAACAGCAGGTTCATCCCCGCATGTGCGGGGTTTTGGGCTTCGGCGGATCGGTAGGCGCCATGATAAAGGGTTCATCCCCGCATGTGCGGGGTTTTGCTTCCCAAACCGCGTTTTCGGCGATAAAGTTCAGGTTCATCCCCGCATGTGCGGGGTTTTGCTCATGCCGTGCCCTCCGCGTACTCCCTCAGACGGTTCATCCCCGCATGTGCGGGGTTTTGACTCCCAGCAGCGCGCCGAGATGATCGAGGTAGGGTTCATCCCCGCATGTGCGGGGTTTTGATTACGATGGCGAACCACAAAGCGACGGATCCAGGTTCATCCCCGCATGTGCGGGGTTTTGTGGAGAAGGAAGTATGAACATGTCGAAAATAAGGGTTCATCCCCGCATGTGCGGGGTTTTGGTAGGCGGCCAGCACTTTGCACCGGTCGCGCAGGGTTCATCCCCGCATGTGCGGGGTTTTGTGGGACGGTTCAAGCGAAAAGGATGTGGATAGAGGTTCATCCCCGCATGTGCGGGGTTTTGAGATCCACGGAAGCGGGATTGGACAAACCGCCGGGTTCATCCCCGCATGTGCGGGGTTTTGACTTGCGCACTCTCATCTACTACCTCCGTTGTGGGTTCATCCCCGCATGTGCGGGGTTTTGACGTAATTGCCGAGGGCGCAGTTGATCGTTGTGGGTTCATCCCCGCATGTGCGGGGTTTTGTTTCGTGTCTTGCATCGGCGGGCTCCTTTTTGAGGTTCATCCCCGCATGTGCGGGGTTTTGCTAAACTGCCTGTAGCACCTCAGTTTTTCCATGGGTTCATCCCCGCATGTGCGGGGTTTTGACAAGCGATTTTACGCCGCCAAGGGAGTGGGAGGGTTCATCCCCGCATGTGCGGGGTTTTGCTCGTGCGCCGGGCACATGCGGCACTGGTACCAGGTTCATCCCCGCATGTGCGGGGTTTTGCTCGTGACGGTCGATCAGCCGCTCGTACTCGTGGGTTCATCCCCGCATGTGCGGGGTTTTGCCCTTGTTGCCGGACACGTCGAAGGCGTAAGTGGGTTCATCCCCGCATGTGCGGGGTTTTGTTGGCGTTCTGGCGGATCAGGGCACGGATCTCGGGTTCATCCCCGCATGTGCGGGGTTTTGTTAGGGCGCCGAGCGTCTCCGGCGGCAAACAGAGGTTCATCCCCGCATGTGCGGGGTTTTGGCCCATTTGCTCACCTCGCTTTTGTCAGGTTTAGGTTCATCCCCGCATGTGCGGGGTTTTGATAATCCCTTGTACGGGTACAATCCCGCTCCGGGGTTCATCCCCGCATGTGCGGGGTTTTGCGCAGGCGGCCGAGCGTCTGAAGCGTCGAATCGGGTTCATCCCCGCATGTGCGGGGTTTTGTATTGAAGAACGTGCGCGCGAGTTTCGTAAACAGGTTCATCCCCGCATGTGCGGGGTTTTGTTAGGGCGCCGAGCGTCTCCGGCGGCAAACAGAGGTTCATCCCCGCATGTGCGGGGTTTTGGCACGGTATGCCATTTTTTCTTGTTGCAATAAGGGTTCATCCCCGCATGTGCGGGGTTTTGCTATCCACGTCCAGAAAAGGCAGAGCGCGCAAAGGTTCATCCCCGCATGTGCGGGGTTTTGGGCGCCCGAGCACTGCACGAAGGTCATGGCAGGGGTTCATCCCCGCATGTGCGGGGTTTTGTTCCACGTCTGGATGGGGCGGTTGCCGACGTGGGGTTCATCCCCGCATGTGCGGGGTTTTGAGAAGTCGTGCTTGTACTTGACGATGCAGAGCAGGTTCATCCCCGCATGTGCGGGGTTTTGGTACGGGATGTCTTCGGCCAACTTGAAATGCAGGGTTCATCCCCGCATGTGCGGGGTTTTGGTTCTCGCCGGCCGCGGCGTCCTCGAGATTCACGGTTCATCCCCGCATGTGCGGGGTTTTGCGGACGGGGTGGCTTTGTACGTATTGTTAAGCGGGTTCATCCCCGCATGTGCGGGGTTTTGTCTTCCTGTTGTACATTATTAGGACAAGTCTTAATATCTTCTTAAAACGTAATTTATCAGCATTTAATTGATATATAAAGTGTTAAGGAGAATAGATATGATTGATTTCTATGAGTTATTCATAAAAGACGCACCGCCTATTTATCAGAATATTCATATTTTTTATCCACGATCTTTCGAAGCTGCTGTTTCTGCTGCTCCGTTTCTTGATCGCCGAGGCGACTCAGCAGGATCCCGTCGCAGTCGAGAACAGTCCGAACTGGTATTCCAAGACATTCTACTCCTTGTCCGCCAGATCGGGAGGAATCACTCCAAATCAGCATAATAGAACTGTTTCCGATCTCTTGTTCATTGTACCACTTTTCCATAACACTCCACATCCGCTGGCGAATTCCGGCGGACATCTTAGGATGACTGTAGACGCCCGGAGCCAGCTCTAGCATGCAAGAGGCGAGGAATCCCCGATACTTCATGGGGACATTGTTAGTTATCACAACGGTCATCGGCATGTCTTAAGATTCCTCGTCTTCGTCAGCCAAGAGCGTCTTGATCGTTTCGATCATCTGATGGATGAAGTGTTCCCTGGCAAAAACGGAACCTGCCATTTTTCTTACGTGCCGTTCGATACCCGTTTGCGGTTCTTCCAGATTGCGTCTCAGCCCTTGAAAAGCGATGGGGATGGTGATCTTCATACGAAAAATATCGGCGATGTCAAGACCAAACGCGTCATAAGCCGCTTCATGAATAAAACCAAGCTGCGGGATCGTTGCCGTCGCGGCGACGGCAATGCTTGCAGCCGCATAAACTGCGGTCGCCGCATGGTTGACGGCGTTGTTTATGTCGTCGTTCTTTTCGGGATGAGCGCGGTCGAATTTCCGCTGCTGCCAGGGAATGCCGTATCTTTGCGCCAGCATTTTGTAGCTGGAACGCACTCGTACCCCTTCAATGCCCCGCAACTCTTCCACGTTTGTGGTGGGCAACTGTTCGCCAAAGCGCAGTTCGTACATTTTAAGAACGGTTCTCAGCCGTTCTTTCGGCGACGACCAGAGTGTGACTTGCCGGCGGGCGAGTGTGCTGCGGTCGGGACTGAGCGGAGGGGCGGTGTACATGCGCACGCCGCCCTCTCCTACGGCGACAAGTCCCACGCCGTGGCTGCCGGCGAGACGAAATACGTCATGGCTGACGGTCGTCCCCGGTCCGAGCAGAAGCATTGACAGGGTTTGATAGGGGATGTCATAGGCCCCGGCTTCGAGATTGGCGCTGCCGGCTGAAAGAAAGCGAAGCGTTCCTTTCTCGACGAACAGGTTGCCCCGCTCAAGCCAGAGCAGTCCGTAACGATCCGCGTGAGGAACGTTGGCGCTTTCCAGTCCCAATCTTACGAATGCCATGTTATTGAACTGCCTTCAAAAGCAGCATACCGAAGCCAAAAGCACAGTGGCGCCCTACGCCGTGACGGACAAGGCGTTCAAAGGCCTGCGGCTCGGTCACGCAGAGTTCGCCGACAAATGTTGTCTCGGGATAGCTGCGCCGTTCGGAATGAGTCGGCGCGCCGCGGTGGTCCTTCGCGCTCCGCGTGGTCAGATAGGAACTGTGGCTGCCGGCGATGACGACATTCCGTAGTTCCGCCGCGGGAGCGAAGCGGCGTTGGAGCCACTGACGGTACGTTTCCTCGATCTCGCCTTTGTGGAGTTGGCGAAACTCATGGATCGTTCCGTCAAATGTGCCATTTTTCCTGGCTTCTTCACAGGCAAAGTAATTTTTCATCAGCCACACGTCGCTCTCCACTTTGCCGCGCCTTATAGTAGGACGGCAATAGACGCTGAAATGATAGCGGCTGCCTTTGCTCCACTGTTCAGGCATGACGCGGGAACAAATTTCCGGCAGATTGAAGACCGTGGGCAGCAACGAATCGGGACCTTCATTGGAGCGGCAATTTTCAAGACTCCGGAGCAGAAAAGTTTCGTCGGCCGACGTATAACCGAGCACCCGCGATCGTTCGCTCTGAACGAAGAAGGGTTGCGGCCCCAGTTCTCCAAAAATCTTGCGGGTAGCCGCATGCACCAGGTAACCTGGATCATCGCCCAGACGGCGCTGATGCCCCCAAATTGAAAGCGCCCGCAGGTTCAGATCGAGGCAGATCATATTAAGGCTCAACGGAAGTCCCCCTCCTTTCCGCCGTCGACAGGTAGCGCTGGGTGTGGTGCGATTGTATCGCGCCACACATAACGCCGCCCGCCGTGAGTGTTGGCAACCCAATTTCGGCAATCGCAGCGCTCGATCACGTGAACGCCGTCGTCTCCGTGTACGCTGAGGGCTTCGGCAGGCGTGAGCGGCCATTCGACGAGAACCTCGCTCCGGGGGGCGCGCGCTCTTTTTGTCCGCGCGCCAAGAGGCTGCCGCGGCGTAATATGCATGACAGCGTCTTTTAAACTGTCGGCATGGATGATTTCGCGTCCTTCCGGTTCGAAACAGATCGGCTGTGACGGCGGACAGCCGATGCGGCCGATAAACAGGGGGCGGGCCGGATGGCGCAGGGCGTCGCGAATCTCCTCCAGCGCAGGGGCTTCGTCCGCGGGCTCGAGGGAGATCAGAACGGTGACGGCGGCATCGGCCCGGTAATGGCGGTAGCGCTGGACTGTAAATTCTCCTTTGGAACCGACGCCGCGTCCGGCCGCGATGCCGTCTGTGCGCCAGAGAACATCTTCACTGCTCAGACGCGCCGTCTGGTAGTCCCGCAGGGGAACGCCTGCCTGGTCTTCGCGCGAGGCAAGACGCAGACGCTCCTGGAGACGCTGGAGTTTCTCGACATCCTGAAAAGTCCACCCCAGGGCATTGGCGATCAAGCCCGTCATCTCCGACAGGCCGGGCAGGAGATCCGTCGGCCTGATCTCGTCGACGGCGACGTCGCCGAAAGCCATCAGCGGGCCTCGCAGGCGCAGGATCAGAGCGTCCATTTTAAAGCTCCAGAGAGACGACCGCGCGCTCCAGGTTCTCGCCCATTCGATCGAGAGAAGAGTTCTCGCCCCGCGGGATGTTGACGTCGTACATGGAAGCAATCCAGCGTCGTTCTTCGCTCCCGTACATTTCGTCGCTCTTGCCGACGTAATTCTCCAGCTGACGCAGCGCCTGAGCGCGCATGTCGCCGCGGAGCGGAACGGGCAGATAGAAGGCATCGGCCAGCGTGCGGGGCTGGCTTTCGCCGGCTTCGGCCATGACAAACCAGGGACGGGCATAGGGGGCGGTCGACCCCAGCTTGGCGCCGGGCGTCACGGTGGCGATCAGATGCAGCAGATGTTTGACCAGACGTCCCGCCACATCCCGCTGCGCTGTCTGCCATTGCCCGGACGGACAGCCTTCGATATTCGAAACCAGCTGAGGAACGTCGATAACTACGTAGTTATAAAAGATTCCGCTGGTCAGTTCGGTTGCGTTGATGTGGGCGGAACCGGTATTGTCCAGGTCGTCGACGGCCGTGAAATAATCCGTCTCGGACTCCTCGGCGTGGACGGTAAAGGCGTGCGCCACGTGGACGGCCGCGGAAACGCGGGCGTCGGTATCGCCGGAAATAAAACGTCCGAACATGGCGGCGTCAAGGCCGGCGCCGCATTTCAACGCCTGAAAATCTTTCTTGTGCTTTTTGAACCATTCGCCCGTTTTTTTGCTGACATCCGCGGCGCTGCCGCCGGCGGAGGCCATTTCGCGAACGATCTTGGACAAAAACTGGATCTCCGGGTGTCCCAGCACAACCAGCTCGTTCCGTGCCGCGCTCAGCTGGGCGCCGATGTCTGGATTCAGGGCGGCGTCTTTGGCAGTTTTCTTGTTTTTGGCGGCCGCTGCGGTTCCCTTCGCGCCGTAAAGCTCGCTCTGCAGCGCCTGAGACGCGGCGACGACTTTTTCCGCGTCAAGGCCTTCCTTTTCGATCAGCGTTTTCTCGATTTCCTTGGGGAAAATACTGCGGGAACGGATCGATGTGGCGATGTCTTTGTCCACATTCTGCAGGCTCCACGGCCCGTCGGCCATGCGCCAGTGACGTTTCAGGCACTGGGAGCTCACGCGGGTCCGGCTGACGCCGCCAAAGGGGATCCTCTTGGAAAGCCCGGAATCGTCGCGGTTCAGCAGCGAAGCGGGATAGGTCGTCAGCGTCGAGATCTGGATAAAGCGGGGCAGCATTGTCATTCTGATTCATTCTCCTTCACGATCGATTCGCCGTTTTCTCCGGCGGTGTCTTGAGACTTCCACAGCGCAAGATAAAAGGATTTGGTCAATGCCGAACGCACGTTCGCGCGCTCGTTTTCTTCCGACACTACGCAGAGGCTGGCCAGGGCCGTCCACGAAAAGGCGCAGTCCTTTGAACACGCCAGTTTCAGCAGGTGACGGAGCAGGTCGAAAAAACGGTCGCCTTCCGTCCGCATCAGCAGGTCGAATCGGCGTGCCAGCGCGTCGCCGGCGTCTTCCATGCTGCCCAGGGCCGTGCCGAAGTCGTCCCGCGCGCCGCGGCAATTTTGCGCCGTCATGGCCATGCCCTGAAGGACGGCGGCCCAGGCTTTCTCCGCGCCCTCGTTCAGGGAGTTTTCCGCATCGCCGAGGATCCCGTATTCGCAGAGCAACCTCCAGAACACGGGGGGCCGAACGCCGTCTTTCGTCGGGTTCATGCGGCGAAGTTCGGCCCGTTCGCCCCGCGTCAGGATGTAACCCTTCTTGTTTTCTTCATCGTCTTTTGGCGCCATGCGCATCAGGAGCTCGCCGGTTCTTTCAAAGAATTTCTCGTACCGCGACGTCACATGAAGCGCGTTTTTCTCCGCGGGCATTTATCCTTCCTCCTCTTCAGCGGTTTTCAGGTGAATCGCGAGCAGGCGGCCTAACGTCAGCTCGCTGAGCGCCCGGGCTTTTACGGACTGGCTGACGCTGCCGGGCAGCGACGAGACGCCGATTTCATAGTACTTTCGAACCAGCCGCCGCAGACACGTCTTCCATGGAACGAGCCACTTTTTGTCGGTAATCTTGCCATTTGGTGATATACGAGAACAAGTATCCCAAAGGTACCGGAAAAACAGCGTTTCTACCTCATCTTCCATTTTACATTTAACAACAGGGAGCCAGCTTTGAACGTCAACTGACTTACAATCGATTGCTTTGCTGCCGTCAGCGCTTTTCCCGCACTGCATAAATCGCGCCAGAGCTGCTCCCAGAACGGTATTTTTCGCCGTCTCCACGAGGTTGATCATGTTGCTGGCAGCAGTGCGCAAAGTATTTTTGTTCATTCTGGTGACATTCACCGGAATCAGCAGCTCTTTGTGTCCCTTCGTCTTTCCCTTTTCTTTCATGAGAGCGCTGCACCATGCCTGCGCTGCTGCGGGATCGTCGATCCCTTTGTGGTAGCGTAGCAGCAGTGGTTTCTGTATTTCTTCTTTCTCATCACCGTCGGCAAGAATTTTGGCGAGGTTGGCATAGTTCAGCTCCTTACCAAAAACATGGCTGCCTTCTTTGTCGAGAACGATCGGTTCCCATGGATCGCGGAGATTGCCTCCTGTTTTCTCGATGTCCACTCGGGTACATTCTGACGTTGCTTTTTTTATGATTATTGAATTTCCTGAATGTACTACTCTAATGCGGCGACAAATTTCTAGGAACAGCGGGTGAAGGTCGCGTAGCGCAAAGGATGTTTTCCCGTCCCATGGCTCCAGCCACAAGAGCCGTATCTCTTTTTCGTTCTGACAAAAGGCGTAAAGCTCCCAGTCGGAAGGGCAGTTCAGAATGACTCGGGCATCTCGGCCCCATCGTGCACCAGGCGAGGAACTGCTTTGCAGCGTCAGAATGGGTCTAATGGAAGTACCTTTGTTCTGTCGAGCAATCCCGTACAATTTAGGGCCTCCGTAACCGCTGTTTGTCTGCAGCGAGATCAGCGCGAAGACCCATTCCTCCGCAGAGGGGAGCTTCATAACGCCGGATTTGACGTCAAAGTTCTTGGAAGATATCAGCAGGTCAAGATCGTCGGGGAACTGCGCTTCGCCCCTGTAATCAGCGATTTTTCCCTCCGGCGCGGGGACCTGCATGAACGCGGGCTTGTTCAGATCGTCCGTGACAAGGCGCCACGGTTCGTCGTGCGGAAATTTTCGAGAATAGTCCGGCACAATGCCGCGGATCATATCCCGCCATTCGTCGGGGGAATGGCGCCCTAGCATTGCCCACGGCTTTTGGGGATCGGGCGGCGGCAGTTTTTCAACCTGCCCCGCCGTCTCCAGGGCATGGCAAACAAGCTGCACAAGCCACACGTGGAACGGAGCCGCTTGATGCGGCCGCAGCGCCGGGAACGCGGCGACCTCGTTCCGTTCGAGCGCGGAGAAAAGTTCCGGCAGGGAAAACCGCTGCACGGCGCCCTGCGGGTTTTCGACGCTCAGCCATTGTTCTGTTAAAAGATTGTTCTCCACGTTTTCACCTCTTTCTTTAGCAATTACTACTAATACACTGTTACAATATCGATGCTAATTAAGTTTACATAACAAATAAAAATTTGTCAATAGCTTTTGGTTCTTACAAAAAACGTATTGAATCATTTATAATGGATTTAGCTTCGCCATGCGGGGATGTACCCAGTGTATTAGTTGTCTAAAATCAAATCCCCGCGCGAAGCTCCCTCTGAATGTGCGCCTTCCGCAGAGAAGATACGTATAAGGCAACGACACCGCAGAGGACTGAAAACACGTGGAAGTTTTCAGTCCTCTGCGGTGTCGTTATTTTTTATTTCTCTCATCAAAATCGAACTGTGAAAGCAGTCCTTCGGAATCATAATAGAACTTCTGACTGCCAAGCGTAAAAGACAGGAGATCGTTTTCTGCCTCTGTTTCTATCAGATATGTGCCGTCCTCTTTTTTCTTCTGCATTTCCAGCGCATCGTCGGGTTTTAAAAGCCAGGCAGGGATTGAGAAGCTACGCAGTTTCTCCCCTTTCAGGGGGCTGGCAAGCGGACGCTCACTCTCTGCAGAGAGATTCATCACGCCCAGACGAGTTGTAATGCGTTCCATATTTTCGCCTTTGGCGATTTTGACGTCCGTGAACTCATCTTCCCATCTTAGACGGGCCGTTTTAGCAAGCCAGTTCTGAGCCAGTTTGAGGCCCTCGACTTCGTTCAGCGCGTTCTGCCATTTTTCGGCGCCCAACTCGTTCGCCAGACGCCGCAGCGCTTCGGCATGAGTGCTCTGCTCCACGAAAAAGCGGTTTTGCTCCGGAAGGTTCCACACTTCGTTTTCTTCGAGCAGACGCCAGGTTGCCGCCAGCGAAGGCAGATCGACATAAGCCCGCTCGGCCCCGTAACCGTACGAGCGCGCTTCTGCGCCGAGCAGCCAGTCGCAGTCCGCATTCGGCAGCAAAACGACGCAGCGCGGCCGTTCAAAGCCCGCAGGACGGCAGCGCTGGTGCCGGAAAAGGCGCCCGATCCGCTGCAGCATTACGTCGGCGGGGCACAGATCGGTGATGATCAGGTCAAAATCCACGTCCAGCGACTGCTCCAGCGTCTGCGTTGCCACCAGAACGCAGCAGTCGCGCAGCTGATGCAAAGGTACAAATTCTTTACCGAAACGGCGCTCAACTTCGTGATCAAGGAGCCGTCGGTCTTCGGGAGAATAGCGGCTGTGATGGAGCGTCGGAATATCGTTGACGCTGAAAATCTTTTCCACCGGCAGGATCTTCCGCAGTTCGCGGAAGGTCCTCCGCGCCTGGCGGACGCTGTTGCGCAGAATGAGGATGCAGGGGCCTTTTTCCCCGAAGGGCGCGGCGCACTGCGCCGCCAGCTGCGCGACGGCCTGCGGATCCTGCTGGACGGGCGCGCGTTGCATGCGCACGCTTTTGCCCCGCGACGGAAAAGCCGCCGCCAACGGCGATTCCGCAGAAGACGTCAGCAGCGGATAGGGAACTTCCACAGCCTCCGTCAGCGACAGACGCTTCGTTTTCGTCTGTTGCGGGCGCTGCGCTCCGGTCTCGTTCCACACCTTGAGATAGCGTTCGGCGCTTTCTGAACCCAGCGTGGCCGACATCAGCAGCACATGACCGCCGACGCGGCGAAACAGTTCGAGCAGCCCGCAGATCAGGGCGCTCATGTAGGCGTCGCTGGAGTGGACCTCGTCGACGACCAGCAGCGATCGCTGAAGGGCCGCCGCCCGCATGTGGGCGTGAGGGACGCGCAGCCCCGCCATAAAAGCCTGATCGATCGTGCCGGAAGCGATCGGAGACGCGAGGAAGCGCTTGGGCTGTTCGGCGTACCAGCCGACGGCGCGGTCGTTCAGTTCCCGCCAGTCCACCTCGAAACGTCCGACGCGAAGCCCTTCTGAGTCGTTAACGCGCAAATACCCGGGTACGGCCAGCGTCACGGGGATCTGTCCCTTTCCGAAGGACGAGGCGGAAAACTTCACCATGCGCTCAAAAAGCTGTGTGGCGGCAAAGCGCAGTGGATTGGCAAAATACAGGCCGTCCACATACCCGGCTGCCAGAAGTCGGGTGTAGAGTCGCAGCGCCGCCTCGGTCTTGCCGCTGCCGGTTTCCGCCTCAAGGATATACAGACCGCCGTCAGGATTTAGGGCAAGCTTGTCAATGGCCTGCTGAATTCCGTTGGGAGAAAAGCCGAATTGTTTCTCAAAATCGGGCGCCCGGTCGGGGCGTTTGTCGCCGAGCGTCCAGACAAGAGAAGCAAGGACTTTTTTCGCCTGACGGCGCGAATATGCGAGCGAGTCTTCCTCTTCCGGCGACGGACGCCGTTCGCCCTGTGCGTCGCATTCCCCGCAGTAGGGAAACAGACGACGGTCGGAAGCGATCCAGTCTGCCAGCATCAGCGTTCCGGCAAAAAAATGCTGAAAGAAGGGTTCCTCCGGCAGACCTCCATCAGCGTTAAAAGCCAACGGATACCAGAGCTTTGAAAGGGCTGCCAGCTCTCGGAGTGCTTCCTTAGGGGCAAGGTTCTCGACGTCCTTAACGTTCTTTTCCCAGTAGTTCTCTGATGAGTTGTCCTGGACTTTCTGATAGCGCTTTTGTGTGAAGACGACTCCATGATGAGCAAGAATTACCCATGTGAGGTAATTATCCAGGATATCTTTCTGTTCTTCATTCTCCCAGAAATGCATCACGTTCAGCAGTTCGTCCCAGATCTCTTTGTAGCCGATCGAAGAGAGATTGAACGCCGTATCGATGTGGTTGATCGAAGTCTTCTTTTTCAACTTTTCGAGTTTTTCGCGATATTTCAACTGGAATTTCGGCGAAATTTTCCCGTAATCGTGCCAAAGCGCCAGAACGCAGAGACGTTCACGCAGCGTCTCCGACAGCGGCTGCCCGAGGACACGCTGGAAGTGACGCTGGAAAAGGGGGCCGTTCATGATCTGCTCGAATACCGCGGCAACGTCAGTCAAGTGGGCGATCAGAGGCTGCTTTTTACCGCTTTCTACGTCAAACTTGCCCCAAACTTTACTCAGTTCATTCTGGCTCATAGAGATCGGCTCCTCAATAGGCAGGAATTCAAATACGCTTTAAATTATAAATCTTATTTTTAGAAGAGACAACCGCATAGAAAAGACAAGGAGCTCGGCAGCGACGCCGGCGAACAATGAAGCCCAGGGAAGAGGACTGTATCTCTCCCTGGGCTTTATTTTTAGCAAGAGAAAAACTCACTTCCCGCCGGCCGTGATGTTTTTGATCACGCTGCAGCGGTCCAGCGCGAAGACGGCGTTGCGGACTTTGGTGCGGCGGTAGGCGCCCTCGATGATCAGCAGGTCGCCTTTGCTGCATTTGGCCAGGTCGCCGCGATCGTCCGCGTCGAAGTAGCAGAGGATCGACTCGCCGCCCTCTTTCTCGGACTGCAGGAGCACGGTGTACAGGTCGCCGGACACGCCCATGTCGCCCATGCGTCCCTGCACTTGCGTAAGCGCGTTTTCGTACTGGGCCTCGAAGCGGGCCACGTTGGCACGGTAGGCTTCGATCATCGCGTCGACTTTCTCGGCTTTCTTGGGCGAGGAAGACTGCGGCGAATTGGCGTCCGCCGGTTCGACGGGCGTCAGTTCGAGCGCGGACTTGGGCAACGGATCCGGTTGATCCAGCAAGCGGCTGGCTTCGGCCAGCGCTTTTGCAGGCAGCAGCGCCGCGGGGTTGGTCGTATCGAACCAATCGTCGGGATTGACGCGCAGGCGGCGGATGATAGCGCCGTTGACGTCGGCGTAGCGGTCGTAGCGGCGCTGGTATCGGGCGCCATCGTTGGAATAGCGCAGGCAGAAGTCGTTGTACTTCACGCCGGCTGCCTGGTCGGCGGGAATATCCTGCTTCACCATCAGCGCGGAGAGCCGCTGGATCTCGCTCTCCGAGAGGACGCAGCGGATCACGACGGAGATCATGCCGCTTTCGGCGTCTTTGGAGTATTCGTTGAGGTAGAAATTATTTCCCGTGCGGGTCGTATCGAGCAAAACCGGCTCGGCGGGCACGGCGGCGAAAGCCGCGGTGCAGCTCATGATAGACAGAAGCGTAAAGATCAGTTTCTTCATAGCTCACGGTCCTTTCAAATGGATTTGTGACGTGGTCAATTATAGCATGACGCGAACTAAGGGACAAAAAGAGCTCCGGTCGAAACCGGAGCTCCAAATGTCTTTCATCTGCCCGCGAGCAGGTCGAGGATATCCTGGCCGTAGCCGCGGCGCTTGGCGATATCCAGCGGCGTGCCGCGGACGGTCTCGCCGTTTTCCATGTCGCCTTCCCAGATCTCGCCTTCGAGCTCGATGTCGGCGCCGTTGGCGACCAGCAGTTTGATCAGGCGCGGGTCGGCCTTGGCGTTCAGCGCTTCGAGCAGCATGGAGCTGTTCTGATCGGCGATGTCGTTCACGCTTGCGCCCGCTTCGATCAGCTTCCGCGCCAGAGCGTCGCCGGGATAGGGTTTGACGGAACAGGCCAGCAGGGCCGGATTGAGCTGCGTTTTCGACCTGGCCATGCGGTCCACTACGGCCATGTCGAGCTTGCTGCCCTGCGCGCGGATGTAGTTGGCCAGCGCTCGAGGCTCGTTCTCGAGATCGGCGCCGGAATCGAGCATCAGCCCGAGGATGCGCGCCGCGTCCTTGTCGGTGCGCAGAGCCACGACGGCGACGGCGTATCCTTCCAGCTCGTTGCCTTCGGAGTCAGTGTAGGGGATAAAGGCGTTGACGTCGGCGCCCTTTTTGATGGCGGCCGCGACGGCGACGTAGGAACTCTTCGCCCAGTCCAAAGGTTGATCGTCGCCGGCGGTTCCCTTGTTGGAGTCACCGACGGCGGGATTCTCCGGCGGCGCGTCTGGGTCGGGTTCGGTGCCGGCTTCCAGAAATTCCAGCGCGACGGAGTAGGCTTTCCCGGAAGTGAGCTGAGGCTTGACAGGTTCCCATTTCTTTTTGTTGACGGGCACGTCGGCGACCAGTTCGCCGTCTTCGTCGAAATAGCGGTCGTACACGCGCTGGAACTTGTCGCCGTTTTCGTCGAAGCGGAAGCAGAACACGTTGTTGCTCAGCTTGCGGGCTTTGACGAACGGCACGCCCTTCTTTTTCGTCAGCCATTCGATCGTCTTCAGCTTTTCGGCGTCGCTGTAATGCCCGTTGATGACGACGGTCATGCGGGAGTTGGACTCGTTGTAGTCGTATTCATCAAGAAAAAACTCGGTGCCGCTTTTCGCCGTGACAAGCAAGACCGGTTCGTCGAGCACTTTCGCCGAAACGCCGCTGGCGCAGAACGCGCAGAAAAGAAACGCGAACAACAGTTTTTTCATAGAGAATCTTCCTTTCATTCTATACTGAATTAAGGTTATTTTAAAACATGGACGTTGAAATTGGAAGCCCCGCCTCTTTCGCATCCGCGACGATCCTCGGCAGACATAAGAATGCCGCCGGCCTGGGGGGCAGGCCGGCGGCATTCTTATGGGGTGTTTGTGTGTTGGAAGTGCTGTACTGCATTTCTGCCGGCATGCCACGGCGTTCCGGCGCATCTGGGGGGAGATGCGAAAACGCACGAAAGCTTTGCATGGACAGCCAATTTTTTAAGGGGGGTGGCGGCCCGTCGCGCCCGCTGCCGAGCAGGCAAGAGAAAAGGGAAATCCGTGACATAAGCCGCCGGGGGGAGGCGGCGAACATCCAATGAAAAGAATAGGCTCAGAGCGACTTATGAACGAAACGGCACACCGCCGCAAAGCTTTCGTCGGAAATGACGTGTTCCACTTTACAAGCGTCTTCCGCCGCGACTTTGCTGTCCACTCCAAGTTCCCTGAAAAAGGCCGAAAGCACTTTGTGACGGTCATAGATCCGATCGGCGATCTCCCTGCCCGCGGGGGTCAGAGTGATCAGACCGTCCTTGTCCATGAGAATGTAATTGTTCTCACGTAGGCGTTTCATCGCGACGCTTACGCTCGGTTTCGTCACGTTCAGCTCCGTAGCGATGTCCACCGAGCGGGCATAACCCAGCCGTTCGTGGAGCATCAAGATCTTTTCCAGATAATCCTCCGCAGACTGATGTATTTGCATGTCTACCCCTCGCTTTCATTCTTATAAGCTAACTTATATGATGCCATTAAAGGGCGAGTTTTGCAAGTACCATCACCGCGAAAGAACATACAAAAACCTTGCGGCACCTGAAAAATTTGCAGTTAGAGGTAAAAACAGATTTTGGAAAAAGAAACCGCTCTTTCTGCCTTCAGGGAAAACTTCCAGCGCCGCCGGAAAGGAATCTTACCGCTAGACGAGCGCGCTCTTGAGAACGCCGCACCACGCTTCGATGCGCGCGTCGGTCAGTTCGGGCTGATTCTGCGAATCCAGCGCCAGGCCGACGAACTTTCCGTCCGTGACGATCTCGGAGTCGATGCTGTCGTAGCCTTCGACCGGAGCTTCGCCGATCAGGGTCGCGCCGGCTCCCGCGGCCGCTTCGCGCAGCTTGACGAGAGCGAGACCGAACGTGTCGGCGAAACCTTCGTGATCGCCCGTGCCGAACACGGCGACCTTCTTGCCCTTCAGATCCATGCCCTCCAGCTTGGGGAGGAACGCGTCCCAGTCGTCCTGAAGGTCGCCGGCGCCCCATGTGGAGGAACCGAGGATCAGCGCGTCGTACCCCGCCAGCTGCTCGGGAGAAACTTCCGCAACGTTCAGACAATCAGCCTGAAGGATCGACGCGATCTTCGACGCGGCTTCTTCCGTCATACCCGTCGTGCTGCCGTAAACAACTGCTGTGGACATTTCTATAACCTCCTGCATGAGAAACTTTCGTGCTATGTTAGATTACGCTAACCATTTTAGCCGGAAATTTCATTCTGTCAAGAGGCTATTTTAAAAATTCTTCAAGACCAGTTACAACAACATTTTAGAGAGTATTTTCGAGGTTTTGGCCGCTCGAAAAAAGCGATTCATCATTTTCCTCCCGCTGAAATTAACTCCGCCAAATCCCGTTGACATCGCATCCAAGTTGCTTTAGAATTTTCGTGATTGAATTAGCTTTAACTAATCAAAAGCGTGCCGCGGCAGTTTGTGGGAGAAAGGAGCGACGGCGTATGGAAGTTTTTCGCCACCATATCTACGAGTTCAAAAAAGGACTGAGAAATCTGATCCTCCATACGGCGCCTCTCGGCGACGTGCCGGAGATCGAGCGCACCCTTCAGGCGCAAGGCATCGCCTATCGTCTGGCCTACCTGAAAAACGGCCACGTCAACGTTTTTTTCGGCAGCCCGGACTGCATTCGCGTGCTCGAGATCATCGGCAAAAACAACCTCTGCGACTTCACGAAAGAAGAAGATTTCATCCTCGGCATCATGCTCGGCTACGGACGTCTCGAAGAATGCCGGCGCTTCATCTCCCTCAGCCCCCGAGGGGCCGCCGAAAGCTGCGCCGCCGATTGACGCCAGACGATAACGGAAAAAAAGACGGGAACAAAGCTCATTGCGAGCTTTGTTCCCGTCTTTTCTTTTTCATGCCGCCCCGAACGACGCCCGATAAAGTTTTTGTTACAGCGTATCAGCCGTAGCTCAAGGGGGTCATGGTTCGCCAGCCGCATCCGGAACGACTTCCAGCGACTGGATCACGGCCATGCCGCGCCAGACTTTCACGGTCGCCCGCAGGCGGGACTGCCGCGCCGATTCTTCGAGCTCGCGCCCGGTGTCCTCTTTGACGTAAAAACGTTTCAGTCCCTCGCCGTAGTCCATCTCCGCCGTCATCGAGCCGTCGGCGCGCTCGGCCAGATACTTTACCGTTCCCTTCAGGTACGGCCCTTCGGGAACTTCCGCGAAAACGCCGCTGGGAGCCCACAGCCCCTTTTCGTCCGGAGCCAGCGCCACGAACCATGTGCTGAGGTCCAGTGCGGCGTATTCCGATTTTTTTTCGTCGGGAGCCGGAAACAACTCCAGCGGCACCGATTCGGCTTCGAAGCTGAGCGCCACGTAATCGCCGCGGAACAGGTCGCGCGGGTCCACGGGGCGCCCCGCCAGCACGACCTCCGCGCCGAAGCGCGACACGCAGGCGGGGCGCAGCGGCAGCGCCAGCAGGATCAGCACGGGCAGCAGCGATGCCGCCAGATATTTAAACGTTTTCATGGCTGTCGCCCTCCTGGTCGCGTTTCGCCTTTTTGCGGCGCGCCGAGCGTTCCCACCAGAATCCGGCGATCAGGCACAGCAGACCGAGTCCCGAGAACGCCGCCGCCTTGGACATGAAGCCGAAGAAATGGTCTACAAAGTAACGCAGGACCAGCAGGCCGAGGAACACGCCGCCCAGCCGTGAGCCCCGGTAAAGACGCCAGCCCATGACGACGGCCGTCAGCGCGGCCGCGCCGTTCGCCGCCAGGCGCAGCGCGTTCAGTTCCTGAGCCGCCGTTCCGTCCAAAACGCGCAGGTAAGGAAAGTCGTACCAGACCTCCGGGACCGATAGCGCGACTCCGGCGACGCCCGTTATCAGAATCCCCCAGCGCGACAGCGAAGTTCGCCAGCCGGCCGCGGCGTCCGCGCGCGGCCACGCCATCAATGCGACCCCCGCGGCGAGGAACGCCAGCAGCGCTTCCGTCAGGCTGAAATACCATAGCAGCCGCGTGAACAGGAAAAGGATCGTCAGCTGCACGTTGAAATTGAACGCGCGCAGGTTTCCGCGCGTCTGCCGCCACAGCCACCAAAGCGCCAACAGCAGCGCTCCAGGCAAGGCGTCGCCGCGGAACGGCGCGAGATCGGGCATTCTTCCCCAGAAAAACATTCCCCGACCGCCGACGTAAAACAGCGAAACGGCCTGCAGCAGGTACATCTGCCAGGCGTCGCGGAAAAGCCGCACCGCCGGGATCAGCCCCAGCGCCCACCAGCCGAACGCCGTGGACCAGTGTCCGTCCTGGTGGTACATCTGCGCGACCAGGAAGATGCCGCCGCCGAAGATCAGCCCGGCCAGCAGACGCAGCGCCCGGGCGCCGGACGGCGAATCTTTTTCGCAGAAGCAGGCCGCGCCCATCGACAGCGCGTACGCCGCGAGGACCAGCGCCGTCCGCAGCAGGCGCGGGATCGTCCACCAGTTGGCCGCCACCGCGCTGATGGTTCCCAGTCCGACCAGCGCCGCGCCCGCGCAGAGCAGCGTTTGCGCGAAACTGCGCGAGCGCGCCGAGTAGAGCGACGCGATCCGCGCCGCCGAGTCCGCGCCGATCAGACCTTCCTGCTGCCAGACCTGCAGTTCTTCCCGCAGAAAGTCCAGCTTCCGTTTTGAAATAGAGCGAGTCATCTTTTCCGGCTCCCTTCGCGTTCATGGATCGTCTCGCGGCCGTTGGCCGACGTATATAGCTTAAAGCATTTTCTTCCGGCGCGCAAGATGACGCAAACGTCGTGACAGTACTATGTTTCTCGAAGCTTCATTCGGCCGCCGCGCCGGCAATCCGGCAAACGGGGAAAGCGGGGCGTGTGTCGCGGCAAATCCCCATCCGTCATATTAAAAATTTTGCGTTCGCGATCTTTGCACCAAAGGAGAAATAGGTTTCTATGGAGAGGCGGAATTCATGATAATTGTATTTTAATCATATCACGGTATAATGAAAAAGCTCATCAGGGGGAAAACAACACATTAAGGAGGATTGTTCATGCGGATTGTGACCTTGATGGAGAACACCTCAGGGAGAGAATGCTGCCGCGCGGAGCACGGTTTGAGTCTGTACATCGAGACGGATCGCCACAAAGTGCTGTTCGACGCGGGCGCCAGCGGCCTGTTCGCGAAAAACGCGCTGGCGCTGGGCGTCGACCTCGCGGCCGTGGATACGGCCGTGCTGTCTCACGGCCACAGCGACCATTCGGGCGGCATGACGACGTTTTTCCGCCTGAACGATCACGCCAAACTTTACGCGCGCGCGACTTACGACCGGCCGCGCTACAACCGCGACGGCAAATACATCGGCGTGGAACCGCGGCTGATCGGTCATCCCCGGATCGTGGTCGTCGGCGAGGATCGTCTGCGCCTCGACAACGAGCTGACCATCGCCAGCTACGCGGGCAAGCCCTGCGAGTGGCCCGTCGATACCTGCGGCATGATGATGGAGGCCGGCGGCGTGTTGGTGCCGGAACAGTTCGGCCACGAACAGTATCTGTTGGTCAGCGAAGGGGCGAAAAAGGTCCTGATCAGCGGCTGCAGTCACCGCGGTATTCTCAACATCATGGAATGGGCTTCGAAAGAAGGGGCTCAGGCGGTCGTCGGCGGCTTTCACTTCAAGGACGTGCCGGAAGATCGGTTCCGCCGTATGGATGCGGCCGCGGCCGAACTGAAACGCTGGCCCGTGACGTACTACACCTGTCACTGCACAGGGGTGCTCCAGTATGATTACCTGCGGCAGAGGATGGGCGAGCAGCTGCGCTATCTGGCGGCGGGCGATGAACTGGTGCTTTGAGCCTGGCGCGGCGGAAACGGGCGGCGGATAAAAATACGGCGAAGACGGAGCGAAACCGGTTCGAAACAGATCGAACGGTTTCGCTCCGTCTTTTTTCGTCTCTGGTGAAACGAACGATCAAGCTATTTTCCGGTTCCACTTTCAAGACGACGCGCCGCCGTTCAGCGCGCTTTGTCGGCCGGTTTGGAAAGTATTCTGAAGCAGAGAGCAAATTCGTCTTTTTTTCTACGTTGTCTCCTGCAAAAAGAGGCAATGAGCGGGTATAATATTTGAAAGTCCTGGAGAAAGCTCCGAAAAGAACGAACAAGCGCTGACAGTATCTCAGGAACGTTCCAGTGCAGGGGGGATTTTCCGTGCGCAGAAGAAGTGTGTTTGCTCTTGCAGCCGTGCTGACCGTGGCGGCGGGATTATGGCTGTATCGGAAGTTTGCCGCGCCGCCGGTGATTCGCGTGTACACGACGATCCCGGAAAGGGATGCAGCGGTCCTGTTTCAACGCTTTACCGATTATACCGGTTTGCAGGTCAACTTTTCACGGCTCTCGTCGGGCGAGATGCTGCGGCGCGTCATCGCCGAAAAGGTGTGTCCGCAGGCCGACCTGATCATTGGCGGCCCGGCCGACATTTACGATGCCGCCAAACGCGAAGGCGCGCTGGCCCGGTACGTTCCCGAAGCGGCCAAAGCGATGCCGGTCGGATATCGCGATCCTGACAATCGTTGGTTCGGCATCGGCGTGACGCCGTTGTGTTTTCTCGTCAACAGGAATTTTATCGAGAAAAACGGGCTGAGGATGCCCGATTCCTGGCAGGATCTGCTTGACCCTGCGTATCGCGGGGCGCTGCAGATGGGTGACCCCCGCGCGTCGGCGACGGCCTCGGAACAAATCTATTCGCTCGTGCGCATCTACGGCGAGAGAGAGGCTTTCGAGTACCAGAAGAAGCTGGCGGAAAACGTGCGCGCATACGCCGGAAACGGCGTCGGCGGCGCCACGCCCGTCGCCTTGGGACAGGCGGCGGCGGGCGTGTTCTATTACGTGGACGCGATGAGCCTGAAGCTGGAAGGTTATCCCGTGGAAATCGTTTTTCCCAAGGAGGGCGTGACGTATGCGGTGGACGGCTGCGCGCTGCTCGACGGCGCGGCGTACCCCGAGGAGGCGAAGTATCTGCTGCAGTGGCTGGCGTCGCCGGATTTCGCGCGCAGCCGTATGGAGCTGAAGCCGTGTTACCTTCCCGCTCGCCCTGAGCTGCGGGAGCTCAACAAGCTGCTCGATCTGAATTCGATCAGGCTGCTCCAGTGCAGCGTGCCGTGGAAAAGCCAGAATCGCCTGCGCCTGATCGACCGCTGGACCAGCGAAGTGGCGCGGAGCGATCGGCTGGAAGACTCGCAGGACACGGTACGAAGTGCCTCGGTTCTGCAGAAATAACCGTTGAAAAACGAATCGCGGCAGTCCGTCGGATCTTTTCCGGCGGACTGCCGCGATTCGTTTATGAAAATCTTTCAGGACGTGAGGGGATGGTAAGCGCCGGCGACGAACATGTCGTCGAGAAGGCGCTTTCCGGCGGCCGTCCTGAAGATGCGTTCGCCGACCTTTGCGGCGGGACCGTAGCGATCGGGGCTTTCGAAAAGGTTGACGAGAAAGTCGGCCTCGACGAGGATCTGGTAATCGACGCCATCGATGTCGCTGTAGGTGTGATGACGGGCGATCAGATATTTGACGCGCTCGATCTGCGCTTCGCTGTAGCCGCCCAGTTCGCGCAAGATCGCCTCGGCGACGGCGGGGCCCTCCCGTTCCTGATACGTGCCGTGGCCGTTGCCGTGCTTGGCTTCGGCCTGATGGATGCCGATGTCGTGGAGAATGGCCGCCGTCTCGAGAATGAACTGCGTCTCCTCGTCCAGCCCTTCCAGCGCGCCGATCGCCGCGGCCAGATCGTGGACCTTGACGAAATGCTGGATGCGCCAGGCGTCGCCGCGGTCATAACGAATTGCCGCGGCAAGCAGGCGCGCGTGCTTCGAATTCATGCCAACACCTCCTGCGGTGTGATGCGCCGATGGTACGCGACGGGTAAAACAGCGCCCCCTGTTCCGCAAACGAAATTCGCTCTCAGCCGTCGTGCGCCAGGCGGCGTTTCAGCGTTTCGATCTCGGCGACGGTGAGGCCGATGCCGCGCAGATAACGCTCGACGCCCCGGCGAAGCGGCTCTTTCGGAGTCCAGGCAATGGCACGGCAAAAGGATTCGATGCCGTCGTCCACGTGCGTGACGTAACGGGGCTCGCCGCGTTTCAAATGATAATAGTTGACGAAGCTTTGGCCGTAGTCGTCCTTCAATTCGTCCAGGGAAGCGTCCAGCAACGCCGCCAGCAGAAAGCTGACAAAGCCGGCGCGGTCCTTGCCCTCGGCGCAGTGGACCAGATACGGGGCGGGGCGCTTCGTCATGAAGCGCAGTTCTTCGGCCAGACCGGCGCGAAAGGCCGCGTGCTCCGGCGCGGCGGGCAAGGCGCGGGCGATCACGTTGCCGCCGCGCCAGAGCATGCGATAATACGGCGACCGGCAGGCGGGGCTTTCCATGTTCTTCTTCAGACGCTCGGGCGAGTTGGCCAGATTCAGCACGGTGCGGATGCCGGCTTCTCGCGCCAGCTGGTCGGCGTAGGGCGCGCGAGGGCGCTCCGTGCTCGAGGGAATGCTGGAGCGGTACAGAGAACCGCGCCTCAGGCGGCCGCCGCGAACTTCGCGAAAGTTGGCGAAAACGGCGTCGCTGTCGTAATCGCCGCGCACATCGGTGGCCCGCAGGCGCTCATGCGGTTCGGCAGAGCCTTCTTTTTCGGATACAGTCGGCATGGCCCGCAACGATTCGAGCGGACGATCGTGCGGATTCCGCCCGCCGTCTTTCAGCGCCGCCAGACCGCGGTCTGCCGTGAAGGGACCTTCGTTGACGGCCAACGTCAGCGCGGCGGCACAGAGCAGCAACAGTTTTTTCAGCATGGTCTTCTGACTCGTCCTTCCCAAAAAACGCTCCGAACTGATTGTATCACAGCGGCGCAGCGGCGGAACGCGAAGTGCTAGAATGAGAAACAGTGAACGCTCCAACCAAAAAAGGGAGGTCCTGAACGATGTCTTATGAAGAGATCAGGGTTCTCACGGCACAGGCTGTCGGCGAACTGCTGGCCGTCGCGCGCACGGAACCCGGCGAAATTTTCGTGGTCGGCTGTTCCACCAGCGAGATCGGCGGTTTTCGCATCGGCAAAGGGTCGAACGCGGAGATCGCCAAGGCCGTTTACGAGGGCGTGATGCCGGCGTTGCGCGAACGCGGGCTCTTTTTGGCGGCGCAGTGCTGCGAGCACCTCAACCGCGCCCTGATCGTGGAAAGGGCGGCGCTGCTGCCCGGCGCGGAAATCTGCAACGTCGTGCCGCAGCTGCACGCCGGCGGTGCGTTCGCGACGACCGTCTACGAAAACTGCGAATGCCCCGTCGCCGTCGAACACCTTCGCGCCGCCGCAGGCATGGACATCGGCGATACGCTGATCGGCATGCACCTGCGCGACGTGGCCGTGCCCGTGCGCGTCTCCGTGAAGAAGATCGGAGCGGCCAACCTGGTCTGCGCGCGCACGCGCCCCAAGTTCATCGGCGGCGCGCGGGCCGTCTACGACGACGCGCTCTCCGGCGGCGATATCAAGCGGTAAGCTCAAGCCCCCCTGAATGAAACAGCCATCGAAAAAAGACGAACCAAGCTTCGCTGAAGCAAGAGAATCAAAGTCAAAAAATTCCCTTGCGATTTGCGGATTCCACATTACCGAAGCTGAGTGGAGACATTGGCCGTTCTCCTTTGCTCGATGGCCTTGCGTAAACTGATTTACCAGTTGTGGTTGATTCCTGCTGTTGCGTTCGATCTCGAGCGTCTTTTGCGGATCTTTCGCATTTCACCCGATCGGGCGATGTGGAATGGCGGCGGATAGGGTATAATGCGACTATGAAAGATCGTCCGCGGCGCGAATGTGCGGAGCTTTCAAAACTGGAAGACAAGGGGAGATGGAGATGGGGATGGGACTCTTCGGCAAACTTTTCGAGAAAAAGATCTGTTCCATCTGCGGTGGTGAGATCGGCTTGCTCGGCAACCGCAAGCTGGCGGACGGCAATCTGTGCAAGAAGTGCGCCCAGAAGCTTTCGCCGTGGTTTGATGAGCGCCGCGAGAGCACGGTGGCGCAGATCGACGAACAGCTTCGGGACCGCGAACGCAACCTCGAGGAACTGCGCGGCTTCTCGAGCTCGCGCGGAGTCGGTGAGGGCGGGCGGCTGATGATCGACGAAGCGGGGGGACGTTTCGTCGTGCTCGAAGACGCCGATGACGACCTGCTGGCCGTCAATCCCGACCTCGTCTCTCTGGCGCAGGTCGAGCGCGTCGAGCTGGAGGTTGAGCACATCAGCCACGAGGAGAAGCGCATGATCGACGGCAAGAAGCAGAGTTACGAGCCGCCGCGCTTTCTTCATTATTTTGACTTCTGGGAGGTCATCACGACCAGCCACCCATGGGCGAAGCGGATCCGCTTCCGTCTCAACGGTCCTTCGCTGCCGCTGCACGCCGAAGGCATTGCGCGCCGTCAGCCCCATCTCGACGCGTATCACGAGGTAAAAGCGCACATCGAGCTGCCTCCCGCCGGGCTTCTTGCCGACCTCGGCCTCAACGCGCCCGTCGAGCTCGATTGCCGCACTCGGCAGGAGCTGGACGAGTGCGACCGCTGTTGCGAAATGCACGCGCTGATCCAGTCCTTGCTGGACGCGTCGTGGGCGGATCATAAAAACTGAAAGCCAGTTTGGCCGGCATCACTTCAAAGGAGAGATGAGAATGGCAATTTACTGCACATCCTGCGGAAAGAAGTTCGAAAACGACGAGCAGCACTTCTGCCCTTACTGCGGCGCGACCCGTCCCGTCGAACAGCCCAAGCCCGTCGTGAAGACGCCTCTGCAGACCGACCCCAAGCGCGTGCGCGTTGGCGAAGCCGCCGCGGTCGTGGCGCCGAAAAAGGACAAAGCGTCGCGGAAGAGCCGCTTCTGGTTCTGGCTGGCCGTCGTCGTCGTTGCCGCGGCCGCGGTGGGCTGGTTCTTCCCCGCCAGCCGCGTCCCCTTCCAGCGCCTCTTCGCCGGCGAGCCTTTCAGCGTCGTTTTCGACGACACCGTCAAGCAGATCGCGGCGTTCTTCGGCCGGTAGAGGAAATCATACTATTTCTTGATAAAAGCACTAACATAGTTTGCAGGGCGCTGCGAGGGAGTTCAGTCGCTCAGGACTATTTCGACCGCTGCGCAGTCTGCGCAGCTCGCTTTGTGAATCTCCCTCGCAGCGCCCTTATGTTCGGCCTTTAATTGAGAAATAGTATCAGTCCGCCGCGGCGCCGGGAAAAACAGAAACGTCGAGCGGCGGTGTTCCGCGTGGAACGCCGCCGCTGCGAAGAATCTGCCAACCTTCCGAAAACGCAGGACGGAGCGAACGGGTATCGTTCGCTCCGCCCTGCGTTCGTTTTCAGGCACGGATAAAAAAGCCCCTCGTACATCCCTCATGCTATTTCTTGATAAAAAGCACTAATATAGTTTGCAGGGCGCTGCGGGGGGAGTTCTGTCGCTCAGAAGGAGTTCGACTGCTGCGCAGCTCGCTTTGTGAATCTCTTCCCGCAGCGCTCTTGCGTTCGGCTTTTTAATTAAGAAATAGTATCACGTTTCGCCGGCAAGTTATTGGAGTTCGTTTGTCTTCAGACTGTAGGAGTGTACGGTCTGCCAGTCGCGGCGGATCGCGATCTCGGCGGTCAGCTGCGTGTTGTTGTAAAGGACGGACCACTGCGTGTTGCTGGTCACGTCCTCCTCTTTGGGAGCCTGCGAGGCGCCGATGAGGGCTTTCCAGGCGATCTGCGGCGTGACGTTGTTCTCGTGCTCGGTAAGGATCTTCTCGATGGTGTCGTAGCGCTCGCGCCCGTGTCCGAATACGCCGTTCTTCTGATAGGGCAGCACTTTGTCCTTGTAGAGCGCGTAAAAATTCGTGATGGCGCGCATAGGCGTGGCGACAAGCGGACGCTTCTCGTCGAGACAGTCGAACTCGACGACGCGGCCGTCGCCGGTGGCGTCGGTGATGTAGAAATGATAATCGCGTCCGCTGGTGGCGAACATGTCGTAAGCCTCCAGCAGCTTGACTGCCTCGGCGGTAGTGGCCGCCTTGTCGAGCACGAGGCGAATGGCCAGCGTGGTGGCGATGACGGGCTTGCCGGTGTGCTGGCGCGTCGGCGGGCTGTCGAGCGTCAGCACCGCGATGGAAACGCCTTTTTCGTTGACGCCGTCGAGACAGACGAAGGGAGCTGCCAGGCATGAGAGTTTGGCTTTGAGGCTTTGGTCGGGAGCATTGGCCATCACGTTGTCGAGCGCGGCGAAAGCGACCGATTTGTAGCCGTCTTTCGGCGTTGCGTAGACCAGCATCGCCGAAGTGTTGTTTTTGAAATCGTAGTTGCGCCCCATCAGCGCGTCGCCGTCGGCGCTCTTGACGCTGAAAGCGCTGCAACCGAAATTCGGCGCCTTAAGGCGCAGCGGCAGGAAAGGAAGAGCTTCCGCCATCGTGGCGTCGATGAGCGATTGGTCGTCGGCGATGCCGGACGCGATGACATCGTCGAGACGGTAGTCGTACGCGACGTTCATACGATAGAGATTGTAGCCGGAGTCGTAAGAAGTGATGCGCCGGATCGACGCGACCGTCTTCAGCCGCGTGCCGTAAACGCCTCCGGCGACGCCGGCGAGCACAACGACGAGTGCTGCCCCTATCAGTAGCTGCCTTTTGAGTCCTTTCATCCTGATTCCCCCTTGATCGTATTTAATCTCTCGGCGAGCGCCGCGGCCACCGCAAAAACGGCTCGCATGGCGGCTCTGCGGTATTTTAAAGTGATGATACCTGATGAAGGCAAAAAAATCAACGCAAGGAAGTCGTTTTCCCGTACTTCTTCCCCTGGCTTTCGCCGCGTTTTGCCTTGTGAGGTATCGTCGGCTCGCGTCGCTTTGACCGGTCTGTTTGTATTTATATCGTTTAGAATGCACTCTTCATATTGTCTTCTTGCGAAGACTTCACGCGAAAGGAGCTGATCGTGATGGAGATGTGGAAACTGCTGACCGCTTTGGCGACGCTTGCGATCCCGCTTTTGGCGGGGAAATCGGGCGGCATGCCGGGACGCGACGCGAAGGCGACAGCGGAAGCGAGGCGCATCCTGCCGGCACTGGCGGAACTGGACTCCCGACAGCTGGAAGCGCTGCGCTGCCGCTGCTGCGGCGCAGCAGGCATGGACGCCGTTTTTTTGAAGAAGCTGGCGGAGCTTCAGGCGTGCTGGAAAAAGCGCCTGACCTTTACCAGCGGGCGGCGCTGCCCCCGCCATAACGCCCGCGTCGGCGGCGTACCGCGCAGCCGACATCTGACCGGCCAAGCGGCCGACGTGGCGATCGTCACCCGCGAACAAGCGCGTTTCTGCGCGCTGGCGCGGCGACTTGGTTTTCGTTCCGTGCTGCCGGATCCGCGGCGGAATTACGTACATCTGTCGCTGGAGGCGCCGCGGAAAATTTCTGCAAAAGGAGAAAGCTGATTCGTCATATCTGCCAAGACATAAAAACATTTTTCAGGCCAAGACCGGCTCCCCGAAAAACGGCGCCGGCGCGATTTTTGACGACACGCCGAACCGTCCGCTCAAGGCGGAGGTGGGCGAGCGCGTTACCACTGTGCTGCTGAACAGCGGGTAAATTGAAAATAAGAGCGGCCTCCCACGGGACGCCGCCATGAAAAAAGAGGCGTCGGAAAGTTTTTCTTTCCGCGCGAGGTGAAATAAATGAATGCCCGGCGCTAACATGTCAACCGTTAGCGCCGGGCATTTTTTGTCATGTGACGGGACGGGCTCGAGGCACAGCGGGAACGGCGAAGGACTCGCGATTCTTGATCCGATCAGAGTCTTCCAATGCTTCCCAGACCTTGGAAAACGGTGCCCGTCGTTCGTTTTTTCAGCCGGGAAGCAAAAGCTAAAACTGCCACTTCCCCGTCAGAGCAGCGCCGAAGCTACGCTGGTGGGAGCTCAGCGTGCCGCTCAGTTTGACGCCCAGCGAAAAGCATTTTTTCTGAGCTTCGAGGCTTAAAGAGGCGCGGAAACTGTTCTCGTCGGCCATCGCCGTATTGAAATCCACTGCGCCGGCGCCGCCCGATATGCGGCGCAGCTTGGTGCGGAAGTTCACGTCGCCGGCCGCGCGCACGTAAGCCAGCTCGAGCGACGGTCTGAACGACCAACCCGTCGGCGTATGCGCGGCGTCCCAGTCCAAATGCAGCCCCAGAGGAAATGTCCATTGGCTGAATGAGCCGCTGCTCGTGTCGACCAGGGGGCGAGCCGCTATCGAGACAGTAAAAGCGTCCTCGCCGTAATGGGCGTAGTTGACACCGAGAAATGGCGTAACCTTGAGATTGCCTGTACGGCGCAGCCCCAGAAACGATCCCTTCAGCCCCGCCGTGAAAATGCGCGCCTTCACCGCGTCGGACCGAAAAGGGACGCCGTGCACCGAACCGCGCAGATTGCCGTCCAACCAGTGATGCGACAGGCTGGCCGTGACGTTCCACGCGCCCAGCCGCGTACCGAAAAACGTACCGAAACCGGCGACGTCGCCCTCCGCGCTGCTGCCCGTCAGCTTGCCCTTCCCTTTAGCGTCGTACCTGCCGATGTTGAGAACGGCCCCCAGCAGACCTACGGGAGTGAGTCTGCTGTAGCCCAGCGTGACGCCATAGAGTTTGGTGTCGGAGTCCCAAGTCCCAGCGCTTGAACGGAAGCCGTCGATGCTGTTCTTATAGTAGAAAGGAGCCAGCCAGATGCCGTTGGACTTCAGCTCGGCGCGCGCCTCCGCGTACCTCGGGGCTTCCGCCGCTCCGCATGCCGGCGTACAGAACATGACAAGTGACAGGATCGCAAATACCGCTTTTCTCAATTGGACAATCTCCTTTTTGGGGCACCCAGCCCCGACACAGGTGTTTCTGCTGCCGGAGCGTGCTTGCAGGATTCAAAATTTTCCGCGTTACTTGGGCGCGGCCGTGCACCAGTTGATGAACCAGACGATATTGGGCAGACCGACCAGATCGATCAGTACCGCGCCGCAGAGCGGCACGATCAGGAACGCCTTGTGCGACATCACGCCGTAGCGTTCGCAGACGGCCCCCATGTTGGCGACGGCGTTGGGCGTGGCGCCCAGACCGTGGCCGAGGAATCCGGCGCACATGACGGCGGCGTCGTAATCCCTGCCCAGCAGCGGGAACAGCACAAAGACGCCGAGCGCGGCGATCAGCAGCGTCTGGAACAGCAGGATGCCCATCAGAGGCAGCGCTAGATCGTACAGATCCCAGATGCGCAGACTCATCATCGCCATGGTCAGGAACACGCCGAGGGCGACGTCGCTGATCAGGTCGACGCATTTGGTGTTGATCTTGACCAGATGGAGATGATCGTTGAGATTGCGGAAGATCACGGCCACGAACATGGCGGTGACGTAGCCGGGCAGGCTGAAGTTCGTTCCCTTGGTGAAGCGGGCGATATAACCGGAGAGCAGCGAGCCGAGCGCCATGATGACGAGCACGAGGCACAGCGATTTCATGAAGCCGTCGGCAGTGACCTCGCTGCTGCCGCCTTCGTGCATGACTTCGGCGGCGCTCTTCTGATAGATGGCGTCGTCGCTGGCCTGGATGTCGACGCGGTTTTTGTCGATCAGCCATTTGCAGATCGGGCCGCCGAGCAGGCCGCCGGCGATCAGACCGTAGGTGGCGGAAGCGATGGCGACGGCGGCTGCGCCGGTGACGCCGAGATTCTCGGTCAGCGGTCCGAAGGAAGCGGCCGCGCCGTGCCCGCCTTCGAGCGAGACGGCTCCGGCCATGACGCCGAGGGCGGGATGGATGCCGAAGAGCTTTGCCAGCGCCGCGCCCGCGCCGTTCTGGACGACGGCGAGGATCCAGCAGAAGACCAGATAGACGATCAGCGCCTTGCCGCCGCGCCGCAGCAGCGCCAAGCTGCCGCCGATGCCGACGGTGGTGAAGAAGGCCAGCATCATCGGCGACTGCAGCGAGGTGGTGAACTTGACGCTGGCGCCGCCGTTATGATGCAGGACCAGGGCGAGGATGGCCATGAGCAGGCCGCCGACGACCGGCGCGGGGATGCAGAACGTTTCGAAAAAGCGCAGGCGGCGGCGCAGCCCATAGCCGACGATGAGCAGCAACAGGGCGACGGCGGTGGTCCACAGCGCGTCGAACTTGAGCGATAAAACGTTTTCGGCAAAACTCCACGACATTGACATCACTCCTGGATCAAAAGATATTTTTCGGGCCGCACGGTCCGAATGGATCGAAATCTTGAAATCGAAAAAATTTTATCATATTGTTAGATTCAATACAATGGAAAATTCACGGCATAAAATCACTTGAAAGGCGGTAACGCGCCGCGCCGCCGGCGAGGAAAATGCCATTCGTTGCGGAAAGCCGCGCAGGGCCGGAGACTTGCATAGTTGATAATAAAATGTTTAAATGACAACAGGGACGTGTCGGCGGCGCGCCTGACCGAAAAATTTCAGGGCGGCCGCGGGAAAACGGAACTTCGTAAAAAGATTTTCTCGAAGGAGTGATGACCATGGTTCAGCTCACGGGCTGGATCGACGACGGCGCGTCGGTCTTTTACGGACGGATCGGGTGGGACGAGCGCGGCCTCGTGACCGAACTGACGCCGCTCGGCGGCGCGGGCAAATGCCCGTCGGACGCCGCCGTGATCCGGGCGGGGCTTTTCAACGCCCATTCTCATCCCGAGCAGTCGATCTACACCGATATCGCCGACAAAAGCTGGGATCTCGGGACGTGGTGCCGGCACACGATCTACCGCTATTCCACGGCGATGACGCCGCGGCGGGTGCGTCTGGCCTGCGAGCGGGCCTTCGCGCGCATGATGGCTTTCGGTACGACGAGCGTGATGGCGAGTTATTATCTGCACGGCGGGCGCGGCAACGAGCTGGACCGCGAGGTGCTGGCGGCGGCGCGGTCGGTAGGCATCCGTTTGGTCTTCGGCCGCATGAATTACGACGTCGTCAACGAAGACGCCTCCGCGGGCAAAAAAGCCTCGCAGCGCTCCTATTACGAGACGCCGGAAACGGCGGAGCGGTATCTGCGCGAGCTGACGGCGCTCGAAGACGAGGCGCTGATGATCTGTCCGGCGCTGCACAGCATGCACGCCTCCACGGAAGCCGCGATCGCGCGCGGCATCGCGCTGGGCTGGGAACTGCGCCGTCCCGTGCAGTTCCATCTTTCTGAGGATCGGGGCGACGTGGATCTGTCGCTGAAGCGGCACGGCTGCCGGCCGATGGTGTTTTTGCAGCGCCTGCTCGACGAGGGGCGCGTGCCGTCGCTGTCGCACGTGATCCTGTCGGATTGCTGCTGGCTCGACGACGAAGAGCGCCGCCTCATTGCCCGCAACGGCATGAAGGTCGTGCTCGACGCGCGCATGAACGCGCGCGTCAAGACGGGCTTCCCCGACGTGCCGGCGCTGCTGGCCTCGGGGATCCCGCTGTGGTGCGGCACCGACGGCGAGGCCAGCAACGACGATCTGAACGTGCAGGGCGAGCGCGAGTTCCTCAAGGCGCGCTACCGCGGCGAGATCGATCCGCGGGTGATCGAAGGCTTCGGCCGCCAGCGCTTCGACTTCGGCGCCGGATATATCGGCGCCCTCGGCGTGGGCGGCTGGGCCGACCTGCAGGTCGTCAGGAGCGGCATGGTACGCGACGTGTACGTGGGCGGGCGCAAAACCATGGAAGACGGCCGTCTGCTCGGGCTGGACGTGGAGCGCGACGTGGAGCGCCCGCTGCGCGAGGAAGTCGCCGCGATGACGGCGGCCGCGGCCGAGCCGGAGGCGTAATATCGGTTGAATCAGCCGTCCCGCGACGGCGGGAGGTATTTTCGTAAAAATCGAGGAGGTTTTGTCACACATGTCTGTACTGATCGAATGCGTCCCCAATTTCAGTGAAGGACGGCGCAAGGACGTCATCGAGGCGATCGTCGCCCCGTTCAAGAACCGCAAAGGCTGCTATCTGTTCGATTACCGTGCCGACGAAGACCACAACCGTCTGGTCGTCTCGCTCTGCGGCGAACCGAACGCCATCTGCGACGCCCTGATCGAGGCCGGCAGAGTTGCCGTCGCCAACATCGACCTGAACACCCACAAGGGCGCGCATCCTCGCATGGGCGCCGTCGACGTGATCCCCTTCACGCCCATCAAAGGCATCACCATGGACGAATGCGTCGAGTTGTCGCACACGTTCGCGCAGCGCTTCTACGACGAGCTGAAAGTGCCTGTGTTCTATTACGAAGCGTCGTCCGTGCGGCCCGACCGCACCCGCCTCGAGCAGGTGCGCAAGGGCCAGTACGAAGCTCTGAAAGAGCTCGTCAAGACCGATCCGAGCCGCGCCGCCGACGTTGGCCCCAACGAGCTGCATCCCACCGCGGGCGGCACCGCCATTGGCGCGCGCAAGTTCCTGGTCGCCTTCAACGTCAACCTCAACACCACCAACGTGGAAATCGCCAAGATCATCGGCAAGCGCGTCCGCGCCAGCAACGGCGGTTTCTCCTGCGTCAAGGGCATGGGCGTCGACCTGCCCGAGAAAGGCCTCGTTCAGGTCTCCATGAATCTCGTCGATTACGAAAAGACGGCCATGTACCGCGTGCTCGAGTTCATCCGCATGGAAGCGGCCCGCTGGGGCGTCACCGTCAACGGCACCGAAGTCTACGGCATGATCCCCGCCGGCGCCATGCTCGACAGCGCCGCCTACTACCTGCAGGTCGACGACTTCCACAACGAGCAGGTGCTCGAATTGAAGCTGCTCGACCTGATGCAGCAGGACTAAGGGAGGCTCCCGCGATGATCCTTCATGAGATGACTCTTCCCGCTTTCGTCACGGAACTGGCTTCCAACTCGCCCGCGCCCGGCGGCGGCAGCATCGCCGCGCTCGGCGGCGCGCTGGCGGCCGGCCTCGTCTCCATGGTCGGCGAGCTCACCCGCGGCCGCGAAAAGTACGCCGCCGTCCAGGCCGACATGGACGCGCTCTGCGCCAAGGGCAAGAAATACGCCGAAACGCTGCTGAAGCTGATCGACGAGGACACCGCGGCCTTCAACGACTTCATGGCCGCCATGAAACTGCCCAAGGACACCGACGAACAGAAAGCCGCCCGCAAGGCCGCCATGCAGGAGGCCGCCAAGGGCACCGTGGAAGTGCCGCTGCGCACGCTGAACCTCTGCGCCGAGGTGGCCAAGCTGGCGCTCGTGGCTGTGCGGGAGGGCAACGTCAACGCCGTAAGCGACGCCGGCACCGCCGGCCAGTTCGCCCGCGCCGCCGGCACCTGCGCCGCTTACAACGTGCGCATCAACCTGCTCGGCATCAAGGACGAGGCTTACGCCGCCGAAAAACGCGCCGCTATGAACGCCGCCCTGAGCGCCATCGACGCCGCCATGGCCGAGCTGACTGAGCTGATGGAAAAAAGACTCGGCTGATTTTTCAGCCGCCGCGAAAAAAGCGCGCGTCATCACACAGCGCCCTGACAGACACTGTCAGGGCGCTGTGTTTTTTCGTTTTTTATCGCTGTGCCGCCCAACCGCGTCGTATCAGGCGTTATGTCGTGCCCGGCAATAATAAAGAAGGGCATTCTTGGCATAGCGCCTGGGGCCAGCGCCGACGCTTCCAATGCGAAAACGCGTTCTCGGCCGAATGGCGGAACTTCTAAAAACGCCTCTTGCGTTCTCACAATCCCTTGCGGTTTCTTCTCCGGCAGAATCGCAATTTCTATTTCTCCCTTTCCGGGCCGGATTCACGACCGTATCCGTGACGAAGAAACCATTGTTCCGCGCTTTCCTTCTCCAGAAAACCTTATGTTGCCCAGAGCCGCGGCGCTGGCTTGCCGTAAGAATCGAGAACGTGCCTTTCTTGTTCCGGCGCATGTTTCGCAAAAACTCAGCGGAAAATTTTTATTTCAATTTTAAGTGACAGAAGCTGTCATAGCGAAACACTATAATGGCGAAAAAAGAGTTCCGTGAAAGGAGAGGGGCATGGAACAGTCAGGAAGTCGAAACAAGATACAGCGCGTATTAAGCCTTTACCAACGCCTGATGGGCGGCTCCACCGTCAACAAGAACGACGAGGCCAAGCGCTTCTGCGTCAACGCACGCAGCATTCAGCGCGACATCGACGATCTCAGAGCCTATCTGTCCAACGCGGCGGCCGAAGGCGAGATACTCAACGACGTTGTATATGACCGGCGCAGCAAAGGCTATCGCCTGCGACGGAGCGAAAACATCAAACTGAGCAACAGCGAAATCCTTGCCGTCTGCAAAATTCTGCTGGACAGCCGCGCCTTTGCCCGGCGCGAGATGCTTGCCGTGCTGCAGAAGTTGATCGACAGTTCCGTTCCGAAGGAAGAGCGCAAACGGATCGAGGACTTGATCCGTAACGAGGCCCTTCATTATGTCGAGCTGCGTCATCGCCGCGCTTTTATCGACAAACTTTGGGCCATCGGCGAGGCTATCCGCGACCGGCATTACATCGAAATCGAGTATCGACTCCCTAAAGATAAAACTTTCGTTACGCGCAAATTGCGCCCCGTGGCCGTCATGTTCTCCGAATACTACTTCTACGTGGCCGTCTTCATCGACGACGAAGAGATCCGCCGCGACTTGGGCGGGCCTCGCGAAAATTTTCCCGTCATTTACCGCGTCGACCGCATCATCAATCTGAAGGTCCTCGGAGGGACCTTCGGCGTTCCCTACAGAGACCGCTTTGAAGAGAACAAACTACGCAAGCGTATTCAGTTTATGTCCGGCGGTCGCCTGCAGCGCGTCATTTTCACCTGCCGGACCTCCGGCGCGGAAGCCGCCCTCGACCGTCTGCCCACGGCAAAAGTCCTGAAGCAGAAAGACGGCGTATATACCATCGCCGCCGAAGCGTTCGGTTCCGGCATCGACTTCTGGCTGCGCAGCCAGGGCGACGCCGTCGCCGTGATCCGGCGCGAAACCCTCTCGTAGCGAAAACGGTCGAAAAAACGCCGCCCCGTGCGGCGAGTTCGTCATCATGCGCTGCAAGGAGGCGATGCCGCAACCATACAGCCAGCTTACGCACTGCGCCGCCGGAAGGCCCCTTCGCTTCGGCCTTCGGCGCCGCGCCGCAGGACGCTCTTTGGGAAGACCGCGGCCCGTCCGCGTGGAAACAACGCCGCGCCAACACCGCGACGCTGAGTTGGAAGAACTTTCAGGAGGAAGAACACATGGCAGAAAATACAAGGATTTACAGAAACAGGCAGCGAAAAGCCGGCATTGTTGCCGCATTGGCCCTGAGCTCGGCTCTACTCACGGTCGGCGCAGGATATGCGAATAATAGTATTTATATTGTTGGTGGTTCTACCTCGAAGGAGTTGTTGACGAGCGGCAATCCATCTGCGCAGCTGATCTTTGAGGGTGCCACGGTAACACAGGCCCCGAATGGTGATGTCACAGTCAGCGGC
Source organism: Pyramidobacter sp. CG50-2 (assembly GCF_003612005.1). NCBI lineage: Bacteria > Thermotogati > Synergistota > Synergistia > Synergistales > Dethiosulfovibrionaceae > Pyramidobacter > Pyramidobacter sp. CG50-2. Next base: position 11,084 of record NZ_RAWT01000014.1, on the reverse strand, counting down.
CTGGGCGGCGGCATCAGCTCGGCCAATGCGGGGAAAAATATTACCATCGGCGACAACAAGATCAACGTTGTTGACGCTCCCACTTTTGACGGTACAGTGACGGCCAAAGGCTTCGACGCTACCGACAATAAGATTGTCAATGTGCTCGCCGGTACGGAAGACACCGACGCGGTTAACTATGCCCAGCTCAAGGCAGTCGAGGACAAGGCCAGCAGCGCCATGCAGAGCTGGAAGCTGAGGGTTGGCAATCAATCGTTTGATGTGAAAAACGGTGATAATGTTAATTTCACATCATCGGATTCCAATCTTACGATTGGATTGAATCAATCTATCGGCGGCGGAGCGAAGACGGGCAATGTTACCATCGCTCTGGCCAAAAACGTCGACCTGACTCCCGAGGGTAGTTTGAAGGCCGGTATCAATACGTTGGATGAGGATGGTCTGAAGATTGGCAGCAACACGACCATCGGCGACGGTACGGCAAAGATCGGCGGCATCACGATTAACGGTACGGGGACTGCTGGTACGATCACCGGGCTGAGCAACACGACCTGGGATCCCAGCGCCATTGTGCGCGGCCAGGCGGCGACGGAAGACCAGCTCAAGGTTCTGGCCGACACGCCGCTGACCTTTATTGACAACGAAGGGAACGAGCTTGACCGCAAACTGGGCGAGAAGCTCAAGATCTACGGCGGCGCCACGACGGCGGGGGAGTACAGCGGCAACAATCTCAAGACGGCGGCGACAGACGGCGGGCTCGAGCTTCGGATGGCGGAAGCGCCCGTATTCGCCGGCAGGGTAACGGCCAAAGGCTTCAACGCCGCGGGCAATAAGATCGAAAACGTCAAAGCCGGGGACGTTAGCGAGACAAGTACCGACGCGATCAACGGTTCCCAGCTCTGGGGCCTCTCGTCGAGCGTTTCCAACCACTTCGGCGGCGGCTCCGCGGTCAACGCCGACGGCACGGTTTCCGCGCCGAGCTACATCATCCGCGGCGGCGCTTACGACAATGTCGGCGACGCGCTCAGCGCCGTGGACCGTGAGTTCGGCAAAGTATACGACAACTTCGACAATGTCTATAATCAGATGGGCGAATTGAGAAAAGACATCAAGAACGTGGGCGCGCTCAGCTCCGCGCTGTCGGGGCTGAAGCCGATACAGTTTGACCCGGTCGCTCCCAGCCAGCTGATGGCGGGCTTCGGCAGCTACCGGGGCGAATGGGCTCTGGCGCTTGGCTTTGCCCATTATCTCAAAGAAGATTTCATGGTGCACGCGGGCGTGGCGATCGCCGATCACGGCGAGTCGATGGCCAACGCCGGCTTTACCTGGAAGATCGGGCGCAAGGCGGAGCGCAATGCGATCCCGGAGCGCTACCGTTCCGGCCCGATCAGCAGCATTTACGTGATGCAGAAGGAGAACGCCGAACTGCAGGCTCAGGTGGCGTCACAGGCTCACGAGATTGCCGAGCTGAAGACGACGATGCAGGAGCGCGTGGAGAGACTCGAGCGCATGCTGGAGGACTCCAGAAGAAAGTAACCTTTATCGTCGGATGCGAAGGGCGGCGGCGTCATGGCCTGCCGCCTTTCTTGTGGTATGGGGAACGAGTTCCGTTTTTTCGGGAAGCGGAAGGAATGTTTGCCTTTTTTCCGACGGGAGCGGCGCCGCAGCACGTTTTGCCGAGGCAAAAGGAGGTTGCGTGACATGAAACGTTTGGCGTTTCTCGTTCTGTTGGTGGCGGCTATGGCCGGAACGGCGCGGGGTACTGAGATCGCCGTGGTGAACGCGGAGCGGATTCTCGATCAGTCGCTCCCCGGCAGGAAGGGCAGGAGCATCTGAAGGCGGTGCAGAAGGTGCTGCAGAAGGGGTACGATGATCTGCGGGAACTGTACCGCGGCCGCGAGAACACGGCGGAGGCGGAGATCTGGCGCAAGAAGAACGCCAGGTCAGGCGGTGATGGGGCGGTAGTTGTTCCTCACGGTCGATCCGCGGCTTGACTTCACTTCTGCGGTGATGAGGGAGATGAACCGGAAGACGCCGAAATTCCCCAAGCTGCCGGTAGTGACGGTGACTAAACCATCGTCGGGGGGAAAGAAAGTAGCTTCGTCAAAACCGAACGGCGGAAACAAAAGCTGCCACGGAGGCACGGAGAAAGTCAAAGACCTTACCGCGGCTTCGCCGCGAAAAACGGAACTGGCTTGACATTGCGTCAAAGGCACGACGCTCGATTGGGCGTCGTGCCTTTTTGTCGGTACTGATCTTCAATTATGGTGACTTTGCCGCGAAGCGACAGTCCCGCCCTTTCTTTTGTTTTTCTCCGTGCCTCCGCGTCTTCGTGGCGGCCTTTGTTTCACAGCGCGTATTCGAAGAGGCGCACGGTGATGTCGCCGAGGTCGTCGTAGTGGACGCGCCGGGTCCCCGCAAAGGCGAAGCCGGCTTTGCGGTAGAGCTTTTCGGCGGCTAGGTTGCCTTCGATCACGTCGAGATGGACGGCGCGGAAACCTCGCGCGCGGGCGCGGCCGAACAGGGCCGTCAGCATTTCCCGCGCCGCGCCCCGGCCGCGGAAATCCGGATGGACGGCGAAAAGGTGCAGCGCCGCAACCTGGTCGGGAGCGGCCCCCAGCGGCCACGGCGCGCCGAGGTACATCTCGTCTTCGCCGGCGGTGACGGCCATGGCGACGGCGAGGCGGCCGTCTTTCCAGCCGGCGAGGATTTCGCCGGCTGCGGCGTGTCCTTTCAGTTCCGCGGCGGCGGGATACACGCCGAGATGCCAGTTGGGCCCGTATTCGTCATGTTCCTGGGCGCGGCAGACGTCTTCGTAAAAGCGCCAGAGCGCGCCGAAGTCTTCCGCGCCGGCGATGCGTATTTGCTCGAGCATGGGCGGCCTCCTTCCCCGCGGGGCGTCACTCGACGTCGATCCAGTAGCGCTGGATCGTGCCCGACTGCCCCATGCCGACGTCGTCTTCGATCTCGTTTTCCAGCACGCCGCCGTTGGCGGCGATGGTTCGCGCCGAGGCGACGTTGGCCTTGTCGCAGGTGAGGAGCACGCGGGCGAGGTTCAGCTTCCGGCACTCCTGCAGGGCGAGGCGGAGCATCTCTGTGGCGCAGCCCTGACGCCGCTGCGAGGGCAGGACGCTGTAGCCGATGTGCCCGCCGCAGCGGAGCAGGAAGGGAGTGAGGCGGTGGCGGATCTCGAGGATGCCGGCGAGTGTCTCGTCCTCCGTCCTCACGGCAAGGAACACCGAGGAGGGAACGTAGCCGTCGCCGTACTTTTTCGAAAGACGGTTTTCGAAATCGAGCCACTCGGCGTAGTTTTCGACGTCTTCGAGCCCGGCGCAGCCGGCGAAATATTCGCCGTTTTCCAGAAAAACGCGGCGGTAGTCCATGACCTGCGCTTCGTGCGCCGCGTCCGGACGGATCAGTCTCAATCTGTTCATAAGGGGTCCCCTCCTCTGGGCGATGTCCGCGGCGCGGCGGGATCTTGTCGTTCATTATAGCGGCGCCCCCTCGTTCCGGCAAGCGCGCGGCGATATGCCTTGACTAATCCCGAGGCCGGTTGTTAAGATTTATCCGAGGCTTTGACACGGCCTTCGACACAGCATAAACTGAACAGGCCGTCCCCTCGGGGAGCGGGCCGGGCCGCCGCGGCGCGGCAGCGGACGACGATCCGCGGGACGGAAGCGATTCGAGCGCGTCCCGCGGATTTTTTCGTGCTCCGCGAGGCGGGCGGATCTCATGAAACCATCCGTTCAGGAGGAAATTGTCATGAATCGGGAAACGCGCGCCAACGCGCCGGAAAAAACTCAGTTCGAAAAAATCGCCACGCGCGTCTCCGTCATCTGCGGCGCGGGCAATCTGCTGCTGGCGGCGTTCAAGTTCGCATCCGGCGCGATCGGGCATTCCGGCGCCATGATCAGCGACGCCGTCCACTCTACGTCCGACATCCTCGGCAGCGTCATCGTCGTCGCGGGCGTCAAAGTCTCGGCGCGGCCGTCGGACCGCTCGCATCCTTACGGGCACGAGCGGCTCGAATGCGTGGCGGGTCTGATCCTCGGCGGCATCCTGGCGGCGGTCGGACTGCTGATCGGCTGGGGCGCCGTGGAAAAGATCTGGAGCGGCGCGTACCGGAACATGCCGCAGCCGGGCGGCATCGCGCTCTTCGCGGCGGCTCTGTCGATCGCCGTCAAGGAGTCGATGTTCTGGTACACGTGGCTGCGGGCGCGGCGCATCGACTCCACGGCGCTGAAAGCCGAAGCGTGGCATCACCGCTCCGACGCGCTGTCGTCGGTAGGCGCTCTGATCGGCATCGGCGGCGCGCGCATGGGATCTCCGGTGCTGGAACCGGCGGCCAGCCTCGTCATCTGTCTGTTCATCGTCAAAGCGGCGGTCGACATCTTCAAGGACGCCACCGACAAGATGGTCGATCACGCCTGCGACGAGGCTACCGAACGGGCGCTGCGCGAGTGCGTGGCCGCTCAGGCGGGCGTGCGCCGCATCGACCTGATGAACACGCGCGAGTTCGGCAGCCGCGTCTACGTCGACATCGAGATCGGCGTGGACGGCCGCTGTTCGCTGGCCGCCGCCCACGCCGTTGCCGAAAGGGTCCATGACGCGGTCGAAACGAACTTTCCGCAGGTCAAGCACGTGATGGTCCACGTCAATCCGCTTTGACTCCTCGCGGAATAAAAGTCGCCGCGGAGCCGCGAAAAAGATATCATTTGTATGACATGCTTTTTGACTCGTTGTAAATACATGAACGAAGAAAAATGTTCCACGTGGAACGCTAAAAACGTTTCCTCTTTTGCCGCAGACGGCGGCGATTTTTTCTTCGCGCCGCGACATCCTGGCGGTGGACTTTGCGCGGCTTTCCCCTTAAACTGACGATAGGTGCAAACGATCCCGATCTGCAAAGGAGGTCTTTCTCATGCGCGATTTTGTCTTTTCCTATCCGACCGTCACCTATTTCGGCGCGGACGCCGCCGTCCGCGCGCTGCGGGCCGAACTTCCCAAGTACGGCCGCACGGTGATGCTCGCCTACGGCGGCGGCTCCGTCAAAAGAAACGGCGTCTACGGTACGGTCATGAAGCTTCTGGGCGAAGCCAATAAAGACGTGGTCGAGTTCAGCGGCATCATGCCCAACCCGACGTACGCCAAAGTCCGGGAGGGCGCGCGCCTCGCCCGCGAGAAGCGCGTCGACCTGATCCTCGCCGTCGGCGGCGGTTCGGTGAGCGACTGTTGCAAGATCGTGGCCGCTCAGGCCCTGACCGACGAAGACCTGTGGGAGATGAAGTTCCGCTTTCAGACCGCCCCGGCGCAGTTCATCCCCCTCGGCGTCGTCGTTACCGTGGCCGGCACCGGCTCCGAGCAAAACGACATCGCCGTGATCACCAACGAAGAGAAGAAGATCAAGGGCAGCATGACCGGCGCGTCGCCGTCCTTCGCGGCGCTCGATCCCGCCTATACGCTCTCCGCGCCGAGGGCGCAGGTCCTTTCGGGCGCGTTCGACACGCTCTCGCACTGCATGGAGAGCTACTTCGGCAAGCCGCTCGACGACAACCTCACCGACGAGATCGCCGAGGCCATGATGCGCCACGTCATCCGCAGCACGCGCGCCCTCGTGAAAGATCCGGGCGATCTGCGCGTGCGCGGCGAGCTGATGTGGGCGGCGGCCATGAGCGAAAACGGTCTGCTCAAGATCGGCAAAGTCACCGACTTTCAGGCCCACCAGATCGAGCATCAGGTCGGCGCGTACACCAACTGCAACCACGGCATGGGGCTGGCCGTGATCCAGCCGATCCTCTACCGTCACCTCTACAAGGCCGCGCCGCAGCGTTTCGCCCGCTGGGCGAAAAACGTCTGGGGCGTAGCCGACCGCGGCGACGACCGCGAGACCGCCCTGGCCGGCATCGCCGCGCTGGAACAGTTCGTGATCGACGTCGGTCTGCCCAACAGCTTCCGCAAGATGGGCATCGTTGACCGCTCGTTCTACAACGCCGTCGCCAACAGCGTCAACATCAAGGAAGGCTGCTGCCGCCAGCTCACCGTCGGCGAGATTTTCGACATCCTCACCGAATGTTATTGAGCCGGGCGCAGTCAGTTTTAAACGGAACCGACTGCGGAGAAGCGGCGAAGCGGAGAAAAGCGAAAATTGAATGATCAATTACAGAAAAAGAGTCGATGATCAACGTGACCATCGGCTCTTTTCATTGCTCAAAGAATCCCCTGACGGTCGTCGCCCGTCAGGGGATTTGTGTCGGTTGTCGTCTTCGTTTTCGCTTTTCTCCGTGTCTTCGTTTCTCCGTTGCGTTCTTAGGTTACTTGGTGCCGTCGGGACGGAGGAAAGGACCTTTCCAGATCAGGCGGCTCCACTCCTCGGGATAGGTTTTGTACTCCATGTTGGTGCCGTTCAGGCAGTATTTGGCGAAGAGACGGTTGCCCAGTTCGTTCCAGCCCTTGTGGCGGGCGACGGCGTTGCCGCAGGCGTAGTCGGTGATCAGATCGAAGGCTTTGTCGCTCTGGCCGTTTTTGATCAGCTCGGCCGCCTGCTTTTGAATCTCGTGTGCCTTGACGTAATCGGCTTCCATGAGGGGCGTGCGGTAGTCGATGATCTCCTTGCGGATATCCTGGTAGCGCAGTTCGGCGATGTGCTGCACACGGATGCACTCCCACCAGGCGGACTTGGGGTCGAAGGGGCCTTTGCGCGTGCCGGTGGTGAAGGGCTCGGGCAGAGCTTTCATGCTGGCCCAGAAGGGCGTCAGATAGGTGGTGTCGGCGGCGCCGTAACCGAACCAGACGATGCCGCGCACGGCTTCGGGCAGGGTGGGATCGACCTCGCAGATCTGCACGTAGGTGTGGCGGTAGTCGTTGATGGCGCGGGGGAATTCGTTGTCGTTCCAGCCCAGTTTGATCTCTTTGCGGTAGCGGTTGGGATTGCCGTAGGGGCCGGCGGCGGGGCCTTTGCTGAGGTCGAACTCGGTGCCTTCGTACCAGTCGCCGTAAATACGGAACAGGTCGGCGACGGTGACGGGTTTGTCGGGCTTGACCGACTTGGGGAAGTAGTGGGCGTAGGGATCGAGTTTGAGGGAGGGGGCGAAGAGGGTGAGCGCGCGCCATTCGCGCAGCGCGGAGTAAAGGCGCAGCGTGAGATAGAACACGTCGGCGGGGCTGAAGCTCTTCATGTTCACGTCTTTGGCGTCGATGAAGCCCTGCTCGACGGCGTACTCGACCATGCCGGGAGCGTAGGCGACGTTTTCCGTATCGGTCAGGTCGAGTTCGCGCAGACGGGCGCGGTTCGCGGCCACGAAAATCTCGTCGTCGGGCACGCGCCAGGCGGCCCACATCTTGTTGCCGTAGGCTTCGACGATCCATACTTCGTCGCCGTCGGTGATCGGCATGGTCTCGCCGGCCTCGTACCAGCCGTATTCGTCGATCAGATCGCCGATGACTTTTACGGCCTCGCGGGCGGTGCCGGCGCGTTCGAGGGCGATATCCTGAACGATATGGCAGTTCGTCATGCCGAAAGCGTTGGTTTCCATGACTTCCAGCACTTTTTCGCTGCGTTTGTCGTCGGCGGTCATCGTCATGGTCGATTCGCCCATGGCCAGTCCCTTGTCGTTGAGGAACGAGTAGCGGCTGGTCAGATACTGATGGGTCTGCGGAACTTCGGGGATTTTGCCGATCACGCCGGGATCGTCGCCGGCGTCGCAGCCTTTGCCTTCTTTGAGCAAAAAGCGCTCAGCGCCCGCTTCATGCGACGCGGCGGGAATCAGGTGCAGCTGAAACGTGTCCGACATGGAGTCGCAGGAATGCGAAACCATGGCGTGCCCCGTCGCGGACGCATTCTTTCCGACGCCAAAAACGGTGCAACCCAGAGCCGCTTCACAGGTGATTCCGATCAGAAGGAACAGAACGCTTAAAAATTTCTTCGACATTGCATTGCCTCCTTTTCGTTTTGTGAAACAAGGTGCAATGAATATAACATATATTTTATGAATATGTCAAGAAGCGGCGCTTCATTGTTTCCCGTTGAATAGAGACCGTACGGCCCCGTCCTTTTCACAGGGCTGTGCTGCAAACCGCGCGACGCATGTTTATGCGAGTCCTGCCCCCCACGGCGCCGAAACTCTGCGTCAGTTCGCGGCGAAGCTCTTCAGCGCCGCGACGATGCGGCGTACGCCTTCGGCCATCTGGGCGTCGGTCTGGCGCGCGAAGGTGAGGCGCAGCGAGAAGTCTTCCCCTTCGTAGTTGGGCGTGAAACACACGCCGGGGAAAAAGGCCACGTGCCAACGATCGCGGGCGCGCACGGCGAAGTCCATGGCCGAGACGCCGCCATGCAGGCGGCACCACAGGAACATTCCCCCCAGCGGCGTTTCCCACGTCAGCCATCCCGTCGGAATCTGTGCGCTCATCAATCCAGTTAAAAGCTGGCAACGTCGCTTCAGATCGCGGCGTAACTCGGCGACGTGAGCGTCGAACTGAGGATGTTCGAGCACGCGCGCGGCGGCGCGGTGGAGCAGGGCGGGATAACACAGCGCCGTGGCCTTGAGCGTCATCACGGCGCGCTCGACCAGCTCGTCCGGCAGCACCAGCCAGCCGATGCGCATTCCCGGCGCGATGGTCTTGGAGAGGCTGCCCATGGAGATCGTGCAGTCGGGCGCCAGCGAATGATAGGAAGGCGGCGGCGCGGCGTCGAAGTTCAGCTCGCGATAGGGATCGTCCTCGACGATGAAGAAGCCGTACCGGCGCGCGATCTCCGCGACGGCGCGGCGGCGTTCGGGCGAGGTGCAGCGCCCCGTGGGGTTCTGAAAGTTGGGGATGACATAAAAGAAGCGCGGCCGGCACTTTTGCGCCAGGCGTTCGAGCTCGTCGGGCAGCGGCCCGCCGGCGTCCATGGAGACGCCTGCGAGGCGCGCGCCGGATTTGGCGAAGCAGTCCAGCGTCTCCGGGAACGTGGGCGTTTCGCTCAGCACCGTGTCGCCGGGATCGATAAACAACTGGGCGAGCAGATCGGCGCCGCCGGTGCCGCCGTTGGTGACGACGATCTGTTCCGCCCGGATATCGGCGCCGCCGTCGAGGCGGTTCTGGCGTTCGGCCAGGGCTTTGCGCAGTTCTTCGTCGCCCTGCGAACCGGGGTAGGCGAGTATCTGCGGCTCCTCGGCGAGCAGCTCGTCGAGGACGGCGCGCAGCAGGGCGCGAGGATAAAGATCCGCCGCGGGCTGTCCTGAGTTGAAGAAGATCATGTCCTTCGCGTCGCGCAGATGAAAGGCGTCCATCATGCAGTGGCGCAGGTTCTGGGCGCGGTGACTGAGTCTGTATTCCATGGTCAGGCCTCCTGACTGGGTTTTTCAAATTTGCGCCATTATAACATTTTCATACCGGCTTGATAAATATCCAGCGGAGAAAACTCATGGCTCTTCATGCGAACGATCCGTGCTAGAATAAAACAAAAAGGAAGACGAGCGTGGCTCGCGCCGCGCGGGATCTGATGAAAAAGGAGAGATTCTGATGACTTTGAAGAAGATCGGTTTTGTCGGGCTGGGCGTGATGGGGAGAGCGATGGCGGCGAACCTGATGAAAGCCGGTTTCGAGCTGACAGTCTATAATCGCACGAAAGCTTCCGCCGAAACGCTGCTGGCATCCGGCGCGGCATGGGCCGACAGCCCCGCCGCGGTGATGCGCGCGGCCGAGGCGGTGATCACGGTCGTCGGCTATCCGCGCGACGTGGAGCAGGTCTACTTCGGCGAAAAAGGTCTGTTCGCGGGCTTTGCTCCGGGCAAGCTGGGCATCGATATGACCACCTCGTCGCCGCTGCTGGCCGCGAAAATCGGCGCCAAAGCGCGGGAGCTGGGCGGCGAGGCGCTCGACGCGCCCGTTTCCGGCGGCGACGTAGGGGCGCGCGAGGCCAAGCTGACGATCATGGTCGGCGGCCCGGAAGCGGCGTTCAAGCTGGCGGAGCCGCTGTTCGCCGCCATGGGCAAAGAATGGAGGCTTCAGGGCACATGGGGCGCGGGGCAGCACACCAAGATGGCTAACCAGATCGCCATCGCGTCCAACATGATGGGCGTCTGCGAAGCGCTGGCCTACGCGCGCACGGCCGGGCTCGATCCGCAGTCGGTTCTGACCAGCATTTCCGGCGGCGCGGCGGGCAGCTTTTCGATGAGCAACTTGGCGCCGCGCATGCTGAAGGGAGATTTCAAGCCCGGGTTTTACGTCAAGCACTTCATCAAGGACATGGGCATCGCCCTCGACTGCGCGCGGGAGATGAAGCTCGACCTGCCCGGGCTGGAGCTGGCCGACAAACTTTACCGCCGCCTGGCTGACGAAGGCGGCGAAAACGACGGTACCCAGGCGCTGTACAAACTGTATCTTGCTTCGCGTGCCTAGTTCCTTCGCAAACGACCCCCGGCGTCGCGGCAGTGGCACCGGACGGGCCATTGGGACGCTTTCCCTGGACAATGCTGCGGGTAAGCCACGCTTTCTTTGACGCTGGGAATGAGGATTCCGGCGGTGTGCGCTTTCACAAGCCCGCTTTTCCGTTTCTTTGCCGATGCCTCATCGGAGTCGACTCGTTTTTGACTTTCAACCTCCTTCATCTCGATCCGTCTGCCCTTGGAAACACCCCAGATCCGCCCGGTCGACGTTTCACGCACCTCAACCGTCGTTTTGGCCATCCCGAGACAATCGTCCGCCGCCGGAACGTACCGACGACCTCCATAAGAGATCATGCCGCCGTGATCCGTCCTGCGAGATTCGCGACGCGCAAAGAGAAAATCCAAATCGACTTTTCCTTCCGGCTTCACATAAACGTCCTCTCCCTCAGCCGGCGTGACGGCAAACTTCCGATTGTGCCTGGCGATGAGCTTGGGCAAAACCTCGTTGGCCGCCGTGATATCCGAGACGCCAAGCAGCCTCAGCTCCCCCGGCAGCCTGTCCTGCATCATGTTCCAAAGACGTTCGACACGCCCCTTCGCCTCCGGCGTCAAGGCAAAGATCTGCCCGATCCCAAGATCCTTCAGCCCCCGTCCGAAACAACTTAACGGCTCACCCTTCCCCGCCTCATTCCTTTCATTCCCTTCATTCCTTTCATT
>NZ_RAWT01000121.1:0-377 GCF_003612005.1 Pyramidobacter sp. CG50-2 | reverse complement strand
ACGCCGCTCTTGCTGATGGTGAGGGTCTTGGTATTGGCGGACGTGCCGTCGCTCACCTTGAACTTGCCTTCGATGTTCGTCACCGGGTTGCTGGTGGTGTTGTTGATCTGGTTGATGACGTCCCCGGTAATGTTCTGCACAAGCTTGGTCTTGTCGATGCCGTAGGTGACTTTCGTCCCGGAGAGACCGATGGTCATCGTGTCGTCGGCCGTCAAGAATTCGACGGTCGGGGCTGTCGCTCCGCCCAGGGCGACGTTCGACGTCGTGCTTCCGGCTTTCAGGTCGAAGCCGCCCTGAAGCTTGGTGATCGACGTGTTGTTGCTGATGTCGATGTTCTGGCCGAGGTTCGGGTCGGCTTTGACGGTGACGACGGGAAC
>NZ_RAWT01000091.1:0-2311 GCF_003612005.1 Pyramidobacter sp. CG50-2 | reverse complement strand
GTCTGCTGGGCTGGAAAGCGCGGAAATCGCTCGACGACATGTGCCGCGATTCCTGGAACTGGACGAAGAAGTCGCTGTCGTAGGATCAGCGAAGGGGTTCGTTGAAAACACGAAGAGACCGTCTCGAAAGTCAATCGAGGCGACCTCTTTTTGTGACGTATAGAGCCGTTACGAGCCCCAAACGCTCACCGCCCAACATAGCGGTATTTTGCGTAGCGGCCTTTGTTCACCGGTTCCAGAAGCCCTCGCGCCACAAGAGCCTTCAGGAGAATGTACGCCTGGGAAGCGCTGACATGCAGTAGCTGCATGACGTCTGACCGGGAAATAAAGTCGTTGCTTTTGGCAAATTCCGCAATCGATTCATGATACTTCGTCTTGTCTCCGTCAGCTCGGCGCACGTCTTCGATTTTACCCGTCTTCGTGGCATACGCTTTAAAACGAATCGCATAGGTGCCGGTTCTACCGCTGCCATATTCCTCGACAAGTCCGATCGCTGTCATTGAATCCAGGATAACTTTTATTGTGTTTTCTGGAATATTTATCTCTTCTGCCAGCCGTTTGACTGTCGACTTCGGACTATTCTTCAAGACGTTCAGGATCAGCAGAGCATTGAGCGAAAGAGGGCGTCCCGACCTGTTCTGTTCCTTCGCGATCAGCTCCGCAATCCGTCTGTCGGGCTCTCCCCGCGGAATAAACAAGGATACCGTCGCCGAGGTCGACGCAGAATAATCGGGCAACGGCTTGCCATAGAGCAACGAGCCTTCGAAGATCCGGTCGATCCCCCTGCCTGTCCGCTCTGCAAGACCGATACGTTTCAGCGCGTCCGCCAACAGAAGGTTTCTCCCATGCGGCTCGGCCGTGAGCAAATTGTTTATGGAGACGCCTTCGACAAACCCGCCGGGATTGGCGACCGTCAATCCTTCATCGCTTAACGCGACCCGGACTCTGCCGCTTTTGGCGTAATCTCTATGGCTAAAGGCGTTGACGACGGCTTCTCTGACCGCTCTTTTATCGAATTCCGGAATAGAGAGTCTGAAGAATCCTATGTCGAGCTCCCGATCGGGATTTCGAGCTTCCAAACCGCTATAGAGTTTCTCTATTGTCGATAAAATCGGCAATACGTAATCATCGTTACGACGGACTTCAGTTCCTTCCAACACCTGAAATGCAGCGGCATGCGTCGGCACAAAGCACTGAATGGCTTCCACCTTTCCGATCAGGAGAATACCCGTGACCGTGGGATACAGGACGCCGTTCTGTTCCCGAACCAATCCCAACGCCTTGTACAAGTCTCCGTCCGCCAGTTCCAACAACGTCTTGTCTCCGCTAAAGGACGATATCGATCGCTTGAGGCGTTCTGTTTCCAGGGGATCGAAATCTTTGATGCTGCTTTGGAACAAGGGCATGGCAGAATAATCGAGCAGACGTAAATCAGAGAGCCGCGTCGCGAATTCATAAGGATACATCGCCACGTTTTCGGGTTCTCCGTTGGCTTTGAGCCGCCGGTGAAGAACTTTTCCGGATGCGGTCGCAACAATTCCGCCGAATGACTTCGGCACCGATATTTTTAGCACGGGTTTCGTATCGCCGACGATTTCCGCCCTGACAGAGACAGGTGGTACGGTATTGTTCGCAATAAAAGCGCTGACCGTCGTCACGTTCCGATGCGCTTCATGAACGCCCGTTATTTCTCCCGAATCTTCGATGCCAAGATAAAGATCGCCGCCTTCCGTATTGGCGAACGCCACGACCGCTTCAAAAACATCGGCGTCCGGCAACTTCTTCTGATCGCTTTTGAACTCTATTGTCAACGTTTCTTTATTGGGCAGCATTTCAACACCTCCATCGCAATTCTAACACACATTTTGCGTTAGCATCAAATTTTCCAACGCAAAAACGCATTAAAAAAGACCTTGGCCAAGCTGTTGGCAAAAGAAGGATCTCGGGCAGTACTGCACCATGAAAGCGCCTCCGAGCAAAACCGAAAAGAACGCCGCGAGCTTTTCTCAGCGTCAGTAAAAAATAACTGATTCAGTGTATAATTTTCTCACAGAAGCAAGAGTTCACATTGTGCGCTACAGCTGACGCTTTCTCAGGGAAGAAAACACCATGAACGTTTTGCTTACCGGCGGGGCCGGTTTTATCGGGTCGCATACGGCGGTCGAACTGATCGCGGCGGGGCACGGCGTGGTGATCGCCGACGATCTGAGCAACAGCTCGGCTTCGGTGATCGAGCGGCTGCACGAATCCCTACGGCTGGACGAAGTTCATGATCGAGCAGATCCTGCGCGACGCGGCCGCCGCGGACGCG
>NZ_RAWT01000013.1:0-49487 GCF_003612005.1 Pyramidobacter sp. CG50-2 | reverse complement strand
TTCTTCATACTCATTCTCAAAACTCCTCCTCGAACGATTTTTTTGCGCGCTTCTCGAATTCGGCTTCGCGAGCGGGGGAGAAGTCTCTTCGGGAGTTTCCTCGTTGCCTCGCCGCTTCTTCTTCGGCCCTGTCGCCGCCTCTTTGAAAAGCGAATCCCGTCGCAAAAACAGGATCTAACGCATGATCATTATAGTTAGTCTGTCATAACTAATCAATGCTCGAGAACTTTAAATCCCCTTTTCAAAATAAAGCCATTTCGGCGCAATCAAACAAAAACCACTACGGAGGCCCCGTGTCTCCGTAGTGGTTTTGTTTCAAAACATGAAGTTATGAATTAAGCACGCCTCGATAGGATTCGGGAATACACGACAAACAGCTTAAATCGCTTAGATTTCTTTGCGGAGTTCTCAGTTATTCGGCAGTATCACGGAAGGTCCTTTTCGTCTAAGATATTCTTTATGGTTGTATAGATTATTTTCATTTCAAAGGAGCAGATGAAAAAACATGAATATGAAAAAGATTTTCCTTTCCGCCACGCTCGCGCTCGCTCTCGCCGCAGCTTCGGCGGCGGCGGCCGCGCCGCTGGACGCCTTCAAGGGCATGTCCGGTACGATGGACATCGCCGGCGGGACGGCGCACATCCCCGTGATGAAGGAAGCGGCCAAGCGCATCATGGGCGTCAATCCCGAGATCCGCATCACCGTGGCCGGCGGCGGCTCGGGCGTGGGCGTCAAGCAGGCGGGCGAAGGTCTGGTCGCCATCGGCAACACGGGCCGCCCTCTGAAAGAAAAGGAAATCGCCCAGTACGGGCTGAAGACGTTCCCCTTCGCCATCGACGGCGTGGCGGTCGTGATCAATCCCGCCAATCCCGTCGGCGCGCTGACGAAGGAACAGGTGGCGGCGATCTACGCCGGTACGGTCAAGGACTGGTCGGAAGTGGGCGGCACGGCGGGCGCCATCAACGTGTTCGGGCGCGAAGACGGTTCGGGCACGCGCGAAGTGTTCACCGACAAGGTGATCAACAAGGGCGAGCTGGCCCCCGGCGTGAACGTGGTCAACTCCAACGGCGCGATGAAGACGGCCGTCGGCGGCGACGAGCGCGCCATCGGCTACGTGGGCATCGGCCACATCGACGCCTCCGTGAAAGCGCCGACGCTGGACGGCATGACGGCGACGCAGGAGAACGCGGCCGACGGTTCCTACACGGTGGTGCGCGACCTGTTCATGAACACGAAGGGCGAGCCGGAAGGCCTGACGAAGGCGTTCATCGACTACATCTACACCGACGAGGGCGCCGAGATCATCCGCAAAAGCGGCTACATTCCCCTGCCCCGCAAATAACGGGACGCGGGAAAAGTTCTCGCAGCGCACAATTCACGCGGGGAAAGCTTCGGCGCTTTCCCCGCGTCGTCGTATCCATATCGTGACGAGCGTTCCGCCGCTTTTCGCGTCGGGGCGATAAATATTCGGGGCAATAAATAAAGGAAGATGATTCGATGACGGAAAACGGAGCGCCGCTGTGGCTCTCGGCCGCGGCGGCCTGCGTGGGGGCGCTGATGGCGTCGGTGTTCGGCTTTATCATCGTCTGCGCGCTGCAGGCGGCGCTCGGCGGCGACGCGGCGGCGCTCGGCGGCGACGCGGCGGCGCTGATGGGCGACGCGTGGCGGCCCGACGCCGGGCAGTACGGCATCGCGCCGATGGTCTGGGCGACGCTGGTCCTGTCGCTGTCGGCGCTGGCGCTGTCGTGGTGTCTGTCGCTGGGCTGCGCCTGTTTCATGCGCGGGCTGGCGCCCCGCGGGGCGGCGCGCGCTCTCGGCGCGGTGATCCGCTTCATGACGGCGGTGCCGACGGTGGTGTACGGTTTCGTTTCGGTGTTCCTGCTCGTGCCGCTGGTGCGGCGCTCTCTGGGCGGATCGGGGCTGTGCTGGCTGTCGGCGGGGCTGGTCCTCAGCCTGCAGATCCTGCCGGCGATGACGCTGGTGATCGACGGCGCGCTCCGCGCCATGGAGGAGCGCACGGCGCTGACGACGGCGGCACTCGGGCTGTCGCCCGCGCAGTCGCTGGCGTGGATCGGGCTGCCGGCGTCGCGCCGCGCGCTGCTCAGCGCCGCGACGCTGGGATTCGGCCGGGCCGTGGGCGACACGCTGATCCCGACGATGCTGGCCGGCAACGCCGTGCAGTATGCGCGCACGCCGCTGCAGGCCATGCGGACGCTCTCCGCTCACATTGGTCTGATCACCTCGACGGACGTGACCGGACAGGCGTACCATTCGCTGTTCGCGGCCGGCGGCCTGCTGCTGTTTTTCAGCGCCGCGGCCAGTTTGACGGTGCGTCGCCTGAAGACGCAAAAGGAGAAAAGCGCATGAGGAGCCGGGCGCTGCTGATTCTTTCGTGGGGCGCGGCGCTGATCGTGCCCGCCGCCGTCGGCGCCATGCTGTGGCATCTGTGCGCCGAAGGCGCCCCGGAGCTGGGGCTGGAACTGTTCTTCGGCGACGCGCCGCCGCTAAAGGCGATACTCGGTCAGTTTCCCGTCTGGGACGGCATCTGGCCGGCGGCCGCGGGCACAATGTCGCTGCTGGCGCTGACGATGGTGCTGGCGTTGCTCCCCGGTGTCGGCTGCGGCGCGTACCTGGCCTGCTTCGCCGGGCCGAAGGCAAAGCGCTGGCTCGGCCTGGCGGTCGATTTGCTGGCGGGCGTGCCGTCGATCGTGATGGGGCTGTTCGGTTTCATGCTGATTTTGGCGCTGCGGCGGCTGTTCGCGCCCGAGGCCACCACGTGCCTGCTGCTGTCGGCGTTCTGTCTGGCGCTGCTGGTGCTGCCGCCGCTGATCATCACGACGCGGACGGTGCTGGAAAGCCTTCCCGACGGACTGCGGCTGACGGGCGAGGCGTTGGGACTGACGCCCTGGCAGACGGCGCGCCATCTGCTGCTGCCCGCGGGCGGACGGGGCATCCTCGGCGGCGTGATGCTGGCGCTGGGACGCGCCGCCGAGGACACGGCGGTGATCATGGTCACGGGGGCGGTCGCCAACGCGGGGCTGCCCGCCGGGCTGACGGCCAAGTACGAGGCGCTGCCGTTCTTCATCTTCTACATCTCGGCGCAGTACGCCGACCGGAACGATCTGCGGCGCGGCTTCGGCGCGGCGCTGGTACTGCTGATCCTCTCGGGCGCGCTGCTGCTGTGCGCCCATGCCCTGCAAAGGAGCCTCGAACGAAAATGGAAAGGAGAGCGCCCATGAATCTGTGCGCGCGCATCGAAAACCTGAACGTCTGCGCCGGCGCGCAGAACATTCTCAGCGGCCTGTCGCTGGAATGTCCCGACCGGGCGATCACGGTGCTGGTCGGTCGCAGCGGCTCGGGCAAGACGACGCTGCTGCGGTCGCTGAACCGGCTGAACGACTGTTTTCCGGCGTTGCGCACGTCGGGCCGCGTGGAGCTGAAAATCGGCGGCCGCCTGCGGGCCGTCGACGACGCGTCGCTGCCGCTGCCGGAGCTGCGCCGCCGCGCCGGCATGGTCTTTCAGTCGCCCAATCCGCTGCCGTTGAGCGTCGCCCGCAACGTGCTGCTGCCCTTGCAGCTGACGCTGGGCCTAAAGGGAACGGAGGCCGAGGGGCGCATGAAGCAGGCGCTCGAGCAGGTGGGGCTGTGGGAAGAGGTCGCCGGCCGCCTGCATCAGTCCGCGGCGTCGCTGTCGGGCGGCCAGCAGCAGCGCCTCTGTCTGGCGCGCACGCTGGCTCTGGAACCCGACGTGCTGCTGCTGGACGAACCGACCGCGTCGCTCGACCGCCGCGCTGCCGAGGTCGTCGAAGATCTGCTGCTGTCGCTGAAAGAACGTTATCCGATCGTGATGGTCTCGCACAGCCTGCTCCAGGCGCGCCGCCTCGCCGACCGCCTCGCCGTGCTTCGCGGCGGCGCGCTGCGCCAAATTTTCGACGCCGCCGAACTGCCCGCGGGCGGCGAAGGCGAGCTGTTCATCGAACGTCTGCTGTAAACAAAAACCGCCACGGAGACACGAAGATACAAAGAAAGGCGGGAAACGGTCGCCGCGCCGCGGCAAAAACATGAGGGAAGCCGGCAGGAGAACAATTTCCTGCCGGCTTCCCTCGTATTTCTATAGTTCATGTTTTTCGCTTTTCTCAGTGTCTCCGTGGCAGCTTTTGTCTTGACCTTCGCCCCTACGCCTCTCAGCCTTCACCGCAGACGGCTTCGGCGACGCGGCGGCAGAAGAGCGCGGCCTTTTCCCGATCCGGCTGCAGCATGATCAGCGCCGCGGCAGCCACGGGGCGCTTGCCGTCGGGACAGAGGATCCCCGCGTCGTATTCGCTGCCGGGAAACGAAGCGCCGAAATGCGCCAGGCATTTTTCTCCCACGGACGCGAACTTGTCATCGCCCCGAAATTCCGACATCAGCGCCAGCAGGCGCCGGCAACTGGCCTCCGACAGGCCTTCGCGGCCGATCAAACGGCGGAAGAACGCGGCCGCGTCCTCGGCGCAGGTGACGTTGCCCCGCAGCGATTCGTTCTCGCCCACCGGGCGACGGATCTCCGTCTGCGTCATACCGGCGCGGCGGGCCGCGGCGTTGACCGCTTCCATGCCGAGCGCGCCGATCAGCGCGTTGGCCGCTTCCACGCTGCCGCCGCAGACGTCGCGGGCCGCGTTTTCCCAGCTCATGGAAGCGCCGGGAAGCGGTTCTTCCAGCTTGAGTCCGTCCGCCTCGACGCGCTCGAAAAGATTCCACAGCGCCGGCAGCGCCGCCATCAGCCCGGCGGGCACAAACCGGCCGCCGTTATAGACAAGCTGCAGGTCCGCCGCGCCGTCGTAAACGGCCGCCGCCGGCGCGCCGCCGTCGGCTCCGGCGATCGCCCGCAGAACGCCGCCTTTCCAGTTTTCAGGCATGAAAACTCCTCCTTATGAATGATCCTGCAAGAGTGTAAACGCTCCCGCCGCCGCTGTCAATTTTCCGCGGCGGCTTTTTGGGCTTCCCGCGGTCCTTGCAATTTTTCGCTTTGTGTGTCAAAATATTCGTAGAAGCAAAGAAGTGTTTTTTGCTCGGAATTCACCCGCTGCCGGAGAACGATGCGGCGGCCGTTAATCTTAAGGAGGTCATTCACATGCAGGAAAGAAAAGGCGTCGTCACGATGAAGGGGAATCCGCTCACGCTGGTCGGACCGGAGCTGAAAGTCGGCGACAAGGCGCCCGATTTCATCGTGGTCGACACGGCCATGGCGCCCAAATCGCTGAAGGATTACGAGGGCAAGATCAAGGTGCTCTCCGTGACGCCGTCGCTGGACACGCCCGTCTGCGATCTCCAGGCCACGTGGTTCAACGAGGACACGGCCGAGCTGGGCGACGTGTACGTGCTCAACGTCAGCATGGATCTGCCCTTCGCGCTGAAGCGCTACTGCGCCGCCAAGGGCTTCGACAAGGTGGCGACGCTTTCCGACCACCGCGAGGCGTCGTTCGGCACGGCCTACGGCGTGCTGCTCAAGGAACTGCGCCTGCTGGCCCGCGCCGTGTTCGTGGTCGACCGCGACGACGTGATCCGCTATATCGAAGTGGTGCCCGAGGCCACCAACTCCATCGACTACGACAAGCTGCTGGAGGCCGTCAAGACGCTGGCGTAAGGACAAAACACGAATACCGCTCCACAAAAACGCCCCTCGAAAGCCGGAACGTTTCCGGCCTTCGAGGGGTATTTTCGCGGCATTTTTCGTGTGCGGCACAAGAGGAAAAGCCTGTCGTGTCACTCTGGTCGGCCGAAAGAGCCGCCTTCTCCTGCGCCGCGAAGCGGAAAGCAAGACCGCCGACTGCGTCGACAGGACCATCATCGACCTGCTGGAAGATCTGCCGCATAAGAACATCACGCCCGACCGTGGCTGCGAGTTCTCCAACTGCGAACAGATCAACACCGGTCTTGGGGGAATCGAACTCTATTATCCCGAGCCGCATCAACCATGGCAGAGGGGAACGAACGAGAACGCCAACGGGCTTTTGAGGGAATACTTCCCAAGAGGAAGGACGTCACGGATATCCCCGACGAAATTATCCAAATGTATGTCAGCCGCTTCAACACGCGACCTCGTAAATATCTTGCCTGGAAACCTCCTGATGAGATTTTCCACTCGACTTCGTTGCTCTTGGCTTGAATATTCGCACCGGCGCGTGATATATTTATAGTTAGCTACAACTAATTAAAATTCGAAAAAGACGAATGGGAGGCGATCGGCACGAAAAATTACGAAGAACTTTCCCGCCGTCATTTCAACAGACAGGCCGCCGTCTACGACGAAAACACCGGCATGTACTATTCCGGCCCGGCCAGGGTCAGCGGCGCCGACGCGCTGGCGTATCTCCGGGAGATACGATACGAATCGCTGCTCGACGTCGGCTGCGGCACGGGCTTTCTTCTCGACGGACTGGCCCGGCAGCGGCGCGCCGTTTACAAGGGGCTTGACATCTCGGAAGGGATGATCGACGTCGCGCGCGGGAAAAAGATCCCCGGCGCGGAATTCGTTTTGGGAAGCGCCGACAAACTGCCCTGGAAGGACGGCGTTTTCGACGTCGTCACGTGCATCCAGAGCTTTCACCATTATCCCTACGCCGACGAGGCCGTGCGGGAAGTTTATCGCGTTTTGAGGCCGGGAGGGCTGTATCTGCTCTCCGACACGGGCGTCGGCGGACTGGGGGCGTGGCTCGACAACCGCATCATTTTCCCGCTGCTGCGAAGCGGTGACTGCCGCAGCGAAAACCGGCACGCCGCCGCGGCGCGCATGGAGCGTCACGGCTTCGCGGTGATCAGAAACGAACGGCTGCGCGGGCTGATCTATACCGTCGTCGGCCGTAAGCCGAAAGCGGATTGACAGGAAGGGGGCGCATTTGTATCATGAAAGCCGATTACAAAAATTGGGTGCCGAAGGGGCTGATCGCGGCGCTGCTGGCCGCGTCGGCGACGGGCGGGCTGTGTTTCGCCGCCTTCGGAGCCGCCGGCTGGGGCGTAGGACGGACGGCCCGGATCGCTTGGGCCGTCGCCGCCGGGACGATCTGCGCGCTCTGCGGCCTTCTCGCGGCGCAGTTCATCGTCATGTACCGCGCCTTTTCCTATAATGGCAAACGGCAGCTGGCGCGCCAGATCGTGGAGGGCACGGCGCGGTACGTCGAACTGCCGCCGGGAGGCCGCGGGCTGGACGTGGGCTGCGGCAGCGGCGCGCTGACGATCGCCTGCGCCAAGCGCAATCCGCAGGGTTCCATGCTGGGCATCGACCGCTGGGGACGCGAGTACGCCTCGTACAACAAGCCGCTTTGCGAGCGCAACGCGGCGGCCGAGGGCACGAGCAACGTCGGCTTCGCCCGCGGCGACGCGCTGAAGCTGGACTTTCCCGACGAAAGTTTCGACGCCGTGACCAGCAACTACGTGTATCACAACGTACGCGGCGCCGACAAACGGGAACTGCTTCTGGAAACGCTGCGCGTGCTGAAGAAGGGCGGCGTCTTCGCCATCCACGACCTGATGACGCCGTCGCGCTACGGCGACATGCGGGAGTTCGTCCGCGAACTGAAGCGGCGGGGGTATGAAGAAGTTCAGCTGCTCGACACGACCACAGGCATGTTCATGAGCCCGGCGGAGGCCCGACGTCTGATGCTCACGGGCTCGGCGCTGCTGACGGGAAGAAAATGACGGGAGTGAAATCATCGTGACAAACGCTGTTCACGTGACCGCGGGGCTTTTGATCCCGTTTCTGGGCACGAGCCTGGGCGCGGCCTGCGTCTTCTTCATGAAGGGCAACCTGAGGGAAAACGTGCAGAAGAGCCTTACCGGCTTCGCCGCCGGCGTGATGGTGGCCGCTTCCGTGTGGAGCCTGCTGATCCCGGCCATCGATCTGGCGGCGGACTACGGCCGGGGCGCCGTCGTGCCGTCGGTCGCCGGCTTCTGGCTGGGGATCCTGTTTCTGCTGCTGCTCGACCACGCCATTCCGCACCTGCACCAGTTCAGCGAGGAGGCGGAGGGGCCGCGCAGCCGTCTGGCGCGCACGACGATGATGGTTCTGGCGGTGACGATCCACAACGTGCCCGAGGGCATGGCCGTCGGCGTGGTCTACGCCGGCCTGCTGTCGGGCACGGCGAACATCACGCCGATGAGCGCGCTGGCGCTGGCTGTCGGCATCGCCATCCAGAACTTTCCGGAAGGCGCGATCATCTCCATGCCGCTCCACGCCGAAGGGCAGAACAAATGGAAAGCGTTCACGGGCGGCGTGCTCTCCGGCGCCGTCGAGCCGCTGGGCGCGGCCGGCACGCTGCTGGCCATCGGCCTTGTCGTGCCGGCCATGCCCTATCTGCTCAGTTTCGCCGCCGGCGCCATGCTCTATGTCGTCGTCGAAGAACTGATCCCGGAGATGTCGCAGGGCCCCCACTCCGACTGCGGCACGCTCTCGTTCGCTCTGGGATTCAGCGTCATGATGGCGCTGGACGTGATGCTGGGGTGAGAACGGCGGCGGGACAAAAAATGCCGCGGAGACGCCAGGCCACGGAGAGACGCGGCAAACGCCGCGTCATCACGCTGATAAAAGCGGG
This sequence comes from Pyramidobacter sp. CG50-2, assembly GCF_003612005.1. Lineage (NCBI taxonomy): Bacteria > Thermotogati > Synergistota > Synergistia > Synergistales > Dethiosulfovibrionaceae > Pyramidobacter > Pyramidobacter sp. CG50-2. The sequence continues at coordinate 40,920 of NZ_RAWT01000013.1, read as the reverse complement.
ATCGGCCAGCCCGGTTCACCGATCGCGCGTATCGTGTTTTTCCGTTTTTTTTCTGTGCCTCCGTGCTGGCCTTCGTTCCCATCCCCACGCATCGATAAACAGCTCATGATAAATTAATTCAAGAAGCCTCCGGAAAATCCCGCGTTCCTGCGGAACTTCCGGAGGCTTTTTCATGCCGCGCCGGGCGCGGACAGTCGGCTAGCGGCGCGCGGCTTCGAAGCTCAGGTCGGGATAACCGGCGGCGCGGACGGTCACGGCGCTGCGCTCCTTGAAGAGCGGCGCGGAAAGGTCGAGGCGGCCTTCGCCGTCGATGACCTTCGCTTTCTTCGGATTGACCGCTGTGCCGTCGATCGTCAGCTCGCGGACGCAGCGCAGATAGTTCTTGAAATCGTCTTCTCCGCCGACGGGGACGAGGCGTCCGCCTTCCGCGTCCCAAGCGGCGGGCAGCGCGTCGGTCGAGAGCACGAAAATCGCGGTCAGCGTCTCGTACACGCCCTTTTCGTCCGTGATTTTCATCTCGTATTCGCCGGGCTTGTTCTGCGCGGACCAAACGATGCGGCCGTCTGCGGCCGCGCCGCCGTCAAGCGCGCCGGCGTCGTACACGGGAACGTAGTCCCTGGGCAGCTCGCCTTCGATCGCAAACGCCGTGCCGCCGGCCGCGAGCGCGGCGTTCTCCGCCTTCAGACGGCAGCCGGTGAGGACGGGCAGATAAACCTGCGCGTCCACATTGTAGACGGCCTTGTCGGTGATGTAGGTCAGGCCGGTGATCGTCGTGCCGGTCAGGGTCTTGTAGTGCGCGGGGAAGGTGGGATTGACGTCCTTGATGAATTTGGTGTGGCCCACGTTCCAGCCCAGCTCGCGGCCGCCGCGCCAGATGTTCTCCAGGCGGCGCATGCCGTAGTCGCTCTGCGCCGTGCGGACGATCACGCCGTACAGCGTTTCCTTCTCGGGGTCGGTGTCGAAGCCGTCCAGCTTCATCTGGTAGTCGCCGCGCCGGGTCATGGTCCTGACGCTGCCCTTCACGTCCGCGACGGCCACTTCCGGCAGCCCCTGCACCTTGCCGAAGGCGGGCGCGCCGCCGGCAACGCTCATTTCCTTGAAGAACGCGGGAACCTGCGCCAGTTCGGTCCAGGCGTAGCTGCCGAGGGCGAACAATTCGTCGGCCGAAGCGGCGCGAGCAAATCCCTTCAGCGCCGCCTCGTCAGTCTTGACGGGGAACGTCACGCCTTCGATGACCAGCGCTTTGTCGTCGCCGGTGTGGTAGGTGCCTCCGACCAGGTTTGCGTTTTTCGCCTTGGCGACGGTCGCCGAGGTGACCGCATCCACCGGCACGGGGTTCTTCGTCAGTTCCGCCTTGTAAAAATCGTCGTAGGGAACGTTCATCAGCACGAAAACCGGCGCGCTCTCGGCGCTCCCCGCTCCGCACGCCGCCAATGCCAGCGCGGCGATTGCCGCTGTCAGTCCTTTTTTCAACATAGCTCAGCCTCCTTGGATATTGTAGTTAGATAAATCTAACATCAGCGTCATCATAGCATTTCCCGCCGCCGCGTGTCAACGAAAATCCCCATGCTGAAGCCGCCGGCAAATTTTTCTCGGGAAGCGGGCGATATTTCCCGCTCCGCCGCCGAAGACAATGTTTTTCGCGCGCGTTCGGCGGTATAATAATCGCGAAAAGATTCGCGCGCTACGCTTCAAGCGAGAGGAGGCCCGGACAATGACGTACACAAAATATTACGATTCGCCGCTCGGCAGAATGCTCATGGCCGCCGACGGCGCGGCGCTGACGGGGCTGTGGTTCGAGGGGCAGAAACATTTCGCCCGTACGCTGGCGGGACAGCACGCCGAGGGCGACCTGCCCGTGTTCGCCGAAACGGCGGCGTGGCTAGACACGTATTTCGCGGGCCAGAACCCCGGCCCCGTTCCACCGCTGAGCCTGCACGGCAGCGAATTCCAACTGGCCGTGTGGGACGCGCTCGTGGCCATCCCCTACGGAACCGTCAGGACTTACGGCGACATCACCCGCCGGATCGCTTCGGAACGGGGACTCAGCCATATGTCGGCGCGGGCCGTCGGCGGCGCGGTCGCTCACAATCCCATCTCCGTCATCGTGCCCTGTCACCGCGTCGTCGGCGCCGGCGGCAGCCTGACCGGCTACGCCGGAGGCCTCGCCAGAAAACAGACCCTGCTGCGCCTCGAAGGCGTCGACCTGAGCCGCTTCTTCGTCCCCAAAACGGGAACGGCGCTGTAAAGAGCGATTCGCCAAAACTCGAAAAACGCCGTCAACGGCAGTTTTTGCCGCAGACCGTTCCACTCAGAACGGCAAAAGACCGCGCCGCGCTCCCCTGACAAAAGGGGAACGCGGCGCGGCTTTTTGAAAAGACACCTCCGGCATGACGGAGTCCCGCCATGTCATACTATTCTTGATAGAAAGTATAAACATAGTTTTCTGGGCGCTGCGAGGGAGTTCAGTCACTCAGAACTACCTCGACTGCTGCGCAGCTCGCTTTGTGAATTTTCCCCGCAGCACCCTTATGTTCGGCTTTTTAATTGAGAAAATAATATCATTCGGAAGGCATAACGCTTCCCCATATTCGCGACCTTGCAAAAAGTCCCGAACCTGACGCAGATCCGGGACTTCGATTCTCTCAGGACGAAAGTCGTCTAGTCGGCAGCCTTCTTGGCGGCTTCGATTTCTTCGGCCGTGGCGTCGGCGTCGCGCAGATAGCGGCCGATGCCGTTCTGCATGATATCGTCATAGGAAGGCATGTTGGTGATCACGATCTTGCGCTCGCCTTCGGGGCCTTTCGCCAGCATCCGCTGCGCCTCGGCGTCGTCGATCTTCAGCGCCGCACCGGGCTTCAGTTCGCCGAGATCCTTGGGATAACCGCCGTACTCGTTGCGGGCGTCTTCGCCCAGGTCGGAGTAGATCTCCGCCAGAGACAGATCGGTGGCCACGTTGCGGCCGGTGCGCTCGTTCAGAGTGACGCCCTCGCTCTTGTAGTCGACCTTCAGCAGCTTGTCCTCGAGCAGATGGCGGTACACTTCGTCCTTGCCGTTGATGATCAGCTCTTCATAGGTAACGCCGCGGGCGGAACCCTGGCTGGGGTTGGGCGTCTCCGAAAGGAAAGCGATGGCGGGCGTGTAGTCGCCAAGCTCGCGGTGCGAAAATCCGTGCAGCGGGATGGGCGAGATTTCGACGCGCATCCTGATGTTCTGTTCCTCGAGCATCAGCGCCATCTCGGAGGTCAGGTCGATGCCTTTCTGATGCACGCAGATGGCGTTGACCAGAGGCTTTTCGGGCGGAGCTTCGTGATGGTCGATGATCATGTCGGCGCCCTCGTCCCAGCACATGCGGTTGAAAGCGTAGGCAATCTGCTGGGTCAGCAGACCGTGAGGATTGCCGGGATGGGCGCGGTCAAGGTTGCGGATCTCGTCGGCGGCCAGATTCTGTCCCGAAGGATAATGCAGGTACATGTCGGGGTCGGGGAACTGGTCGACAGGGTTGGAGCCGCGGTTGCCGTAGCGGAAATAACGGACCTTGCCGCTGGGCGTGGCGATGTGGAAATAGGGCACATGGCCGAGCCCGGGCTCGCAGGTGCTGAAGCCGGAGTTGTTGGAGTGAGGCACCACCATGACCTTGCCCTCGGTGACCACGGCGTTCTCGACGAAGAGAACAGCCGCCAGCAGTCCGCCGGGCTCGGTAGGATGCGTGCCGCCCATGATGATGAAATTTCCGCCGGGCTTGCCGCTGTCAAGGACGTAGACCTTGGAATCGCCGTTGGTCCCCTTCAGGAAGGGATTGTAATCGCTCAGCATCTTCACGCTGGTGACGCCGGGGCCCCTGTAAATGGGCTCGACGTTGAACTGATAGCGGAATTCCTTGCCGACGGTGAAGATCCCGGCGCCGAGTGCGGCCGCGAGGATCAGTCCGGTGAGGAAATTGCCACGGCCTTTGTTCGCAGAATTGTTTTCAGACATTTTTCATTCTCCCTCTTGAACCGATCAGTGAAGCAGAAACAGACGCAGAAGGAAAGGAATAAGGAGGATGGCGCAGCCGATCTGCTTGGCAAGGCTTTTCTGGGTGAACAGGTTATAGATGAACAGCACCGAGAAGAAGGCGACCATGACCAGATAGGCGTACTTCATGATAATGTACTGGATTGCCATAATGAGAAGACTCCTCTCTTACTTCAGGGGAATGCCCAGACCGCGCAGGAAGACCACGATCTCGTTGGCATAGACCATGACGACAACGCTGATGATCAACGACAGGACGGCGGGGAGAACGCATTTCTTGAGCATCTTGCCCTGATTCTCAAGCCCTACGGCGCGGGCGGCAAACTGCGCGGAAACCGAAGTCGGCGGCAGCAGCGCGCCCACGCACATGATCAGCGTCAGGGCGGAGGTGACCCAGATCGCGTTCTTGTTCGTGAAGGCCATGATCAGCGGGATGCCGAGCACGCCGGCGCAGCCGAAGGGCATCAGCAGACCGCCGACGATGGGCGCGACCACCGCGATGGACAGATAAAGCAGCGGCCCCTTCAATCCGAGGGCGCCAAGCACCGTGGCGCCGCGGGCGCCGGTCAGCCCCATGATCTGAATCATCATGCCGACGGCGGCAAAGAGCGCCATGACCTCGACGGACTCGGACATGGACTGGACGGATACCTTCCAGAAGTTGATCTTCTTTTTGCTGCACAGCAGCGCCATGACGATGCCCATGCAGAACACCAGCGGCGTGCCGGGGTCGATCTGCGGATAGTAACTCTTGACGATCATGTAGCCAATCAGGAACACCAGCGGGAACTGAGGCAGGAATCCCTTCACCGCGGGATCGCCGGGAATCTTGGCGAGAACGGCTTCCTTGTCGACCTTGCCGACCGAGCGGCGGGCGATGTACAGCACCGAGAAAACGGCCAACGGCAGCGTCAGGATCAGCAGCGGGATCGCAAAGCCCTCGTAAGGCATGTAGACGCCCGTGCCGATCAGCATGGCGGGCACGTTGACGGGCGGCGCCACCATGCCGAACAGCGAGCCGAGAGCGATGATCGCCGCGGCGTCGTCGCGCGAAACGCCGATCTCCAGCAGAATGGGCAGCACGAGCACGCCGGTGCTCAGGACCGACGCGGGGGCCGATCCGGTGAGCATGGCCGGCAGCATGATCAGGATCATGATCAGGACCAGCAGAAGCGTAGGCGACTTGTGGAAGCCGCTGACGATCTCGCGGGTCAGCAGATTCAAGGCGCCGTTCTCCTTGAGGATGCTCATGAAGAGCATGCCGGCCGCCACCGTCAGCATCAGGTTGAGGAACAGCATGGAGCCCTCCATGAAGTGCCTCAGCAGCGACGGCACGGTCTCGCTGTTGCCGACGAAGACGCTGGCGATGGACGTGAAGTAGTCGCGTTTCAGAAGGGGATCGGTCATGCCGCCGACGACGGCCCCCGCGATCGACGCGACGACCAGCAGAACGGCGACGGGGATCTTACGCATGAACGAACCTGCCACCAGGATCGCCAGCATGACTCCCAAAACGATTAACGAATTGGTCATTCTCTTTCGTACCTCCAGAAAGGTAAAACTGTGACTTCGGCCTCGCTGCCCCACGGCAGCACTTTCACGCGCGGAACTTCGAACCGGCCGCCGCGTTCCGTCCGCGACCGCGGACGGAACGCGGCGGACCGTTATTCACTGACGGGATGAATCCTCTTTCCCGGGGAGGAACTTCGCGGGCGGATCATAGAGCCCGCCGGACCACTCCACCAGCTCCATGATGTTCTTGGCGGCCAGGCGGTCGCGGGTCGCCGTAGCCGCGTCGATGCCAAGATCGGCGGGCGTTTTGACGATGCCGAGCTCGCGCATCCGGCGGCACTCTTCCTCGCTGCCCTGCAGCCCCACGGGAGTCTTGCCGGCGACGCTGCGGATGGCGGCCCGGCGCTCTTCGATGTCGCGGCAGCGGTGCAGATACGCGATGCCCTGTTCGGTGACGATGTGGGTGAGATCGTCGCCATAGATCATGACGGGCTCGATGGGCAGGTTGGCGTTTTTCATCAGTTTCTCGGCGTCAAGATGCTCCACGAACGCGGGGATTTCCTTGAACTGGCCGGGATTCTTTTTGTCCCTGATCTTGGCGACCGTGTTCAGGATCTGCACGACCAGGCGGCGGCCGCGGTGCAGATCGGGTCCGATGGCAGAGGTCTGGGTGCCGACTTCGGCGCCCGCCTTGAGCCATGCGGCCGTCGAGTGACGACGGCCGCGGGAATCGCAGCCCATGTTGGGCGCGCCGCCGAAACCGGCGACCTTCGTCGCCGTGGCCGTGCTGCTGTTGCCGTAAGGATCGATCTGCAGCGTCGCGCCGACGAACGCATCGATGGCGTAATGGCCGGCGACCTGCGACATGCAGCGGTTCGACCTCATCGAGCCGTCGGGACCGATGAAGAACACGTCGGGACGGGCCGCCACGTAACGTTCCATGCCCAGTTCGCCGCCGAAACTGTGGACCGACTTGACCCAGCCCGACTCGATGGCGGGAATCAGCGTCGGATGCGGATTGAGGATCCAGTTCGTGCAGATCTTGCCCTTCAGCCCCAGTTCCTCGCCGTACGTGGGCAGCAGCAGTTCGATGGCCGCGGTGTCGTAGCCGACGCCGTGGTTCAGGTTCTGGATGCCGTATTCGGCGTAAATGCCCTTGATGGTCATCATCGCCGTCAGCACGCGGGCGTCGGTGATCTTGGCGGGATCGCGCGTGAACAGCGGCTCGATGTAGAACGGCCGGGGCGATTTGACGATGAAATCGACGAAATCGGCGGGGATGTCCACGCGCGGCAGCCGGTCCACGATCTCGTTGACCTGGACGACGACGATGCCCTGACGGAACTTGGTGGCCTCGACGATCGTCGGCGTATCTTCGGTGCTGAAACCGGTGTAGAGGTTGCCCTCTCGGTCGGCGGCATCAGCCACGACCAGCGCCACGCGGGGCGTCAGATCGAGGAAATAGCGGCCGTAAAGTTCAAGATAGGTGTGAATGGCCCCGAGATCCAGCTTGCCGGCGCCGAGCAGCTCGGCGATGCGGCCGGACTGAGGCCCGGAGAACGAGAAATCGAGCTTCTTGGCGATGCCCTTTTCGAACACGTCGAGGTGCTCGGGCAGCGTCAGGACCGACTGCACCATGTGCAGATCGTGCACTTTGGCAGGATCGACGGCACACAGACATTGAGCCAGAAAATCAGCCTGCTTCTGATTGTCGCCTTCGATGTTGACGCGGTCGAAAGGGCGGATAACCGCTTCGAGCAGAGCGACGGCATCCTCCGCCGCGACGACCTTGCCGCTGCCGACGATCTTCGCCGCCGCGGCAAGACGCTCGTCAGTATCGCGTTTGATCGTATCCCAGGTACGGGAAGTATCGTGATTGATCATCATCTGAAGTCTCCTTGAATTTTTTACAGCCCTCCGCTTCTCTTGCGCATTTCACACACAAGAGAGGAGAGCTCGCACAGCGCCGCACTCGGACAGGACGACGGGCTGCGTAATGCGTAATTTTCGGCGTCATGTCGGCAGGAAAGCCGAAAGAGAGCGGGACAGTCTTCCAACGACGCTCGAAGAATCCGCTCCTGCCCCGTTAAAACATCATGACTCACTCCCGCGAAAGAAGAATGAGTCATGACGTTCAGATCTATGCTTCTGTATTACTTGAGCATCTCCGGCATGATCTTGCGGAGGTCGCCGGTCTTCTGAATCGTGTACATGGGAACGTTCTTCTCAGTGCTGAGGTTGGTAAAGTAACCGTCAGCATTGCCGTCCTCACGAACGATCATGAAGTTGGCGTCGCCGGCAAAAGTCAGGAAAGGGGCCGAATTCGGACCGCGGCGGTCGGGGCCGCCGATGTGGAGCGCCACGACGTACGCGTTGTTCTTCTTGGCTTCGGCGATGAGCTCGGTGCAGCGGGCCAGTTCGGAAGGAATGTCCAGACCGGCGGCGCCAAGCCCCTTGCCGCTGCCGCCGAGAACCACGAACAGCGTCTTGTACTTTGTCCAGTCAACGTCTTTGGCAAAAACCGCCATCTCGTAGTCGACCTGATACTTTTTCGTCATCAGCTTCACGGCGTTGGCGTCCTGGCTCTGACCGAAGGGGGTCAAAAGGACGGGCTGCTGAACCGTGGGAAGCGCCGGCTGATCGGCAAAAGCGGCCGCGCCGAAAGCGAGAAAGCTGGCGCAGAGAAGCGCCGCAAGCGTAAATTTCTTCATCGTTGCGAAAATCTCCTTTAACGGATAGATTTGAGCGCCAGGCAAGAGAAACTTACCAGGCGAAGGTGTAGGCGTTTCTGGTGGGATCGGCGCCAACGCTCCAGAAGCCGTTCTCGCGCACGCCAAGGCCGAGAGAACCGGTGTTGGTCACGGGGACCATCTTGTAGCCCATAGCCTTCAGTTCGTCGAGCACCTTGGGATCGACCTGGGTCGGATAGTTGACCATGTAGGAAATCTGCTTGGGATATTTGTTCAGGCTGGCCGTGTCGCCGGCGGCGTCCGTAGCGATGCGGGGAGTCTCGACGGCCGCCTGGGGGCGCATGCCGAACTCGACGACGTTCAGGAATCCCTGGACCTTCGTCTGTTCCTGACGATCGGCGTTGGGCGTGCCGAAAGCCATGTAAGGTTCGCCGTCCTTCAGAGCGATCGAAGGCGTGATCGTCTGCACGGTGCGCTTGTGAGCCTCGAGCGCGTTGGGCAGATCCATGTCGGGCGAGTACTGGATGCGGCGGTCGTTCATCATAATGCCGTGCACCATCATGCTGGAACCGAAGAAATGGTTGATGGAGTGCGTCACGGCCACGATGTTGCCTTCGGCGTCGCAGACAAACATATGCGTCGTGTCGGGCCCCTTCTTCTCGTAGTCGACGAAGTACTTCTGGTCGCCCAGCGGGATCTCGTCGACGGCCTTGTTCATGTCGATCTGCTTGGTCATTTCCTTGGCGAACTCCTTGGTCAGGAGCGCGGCGGGGAACTTGTGGAAGCGGGGATCGGCGCTGAAGCGGTTGCGGTGGTTGATGGCGATCTGCAGAGCCTGGGTGAGGACGTTGATGTAATCCTTGCTGTTGTGCCCCATGGCCTTGAGGTCATAGTTCTCGAGCATGTTGAGCGTCTCGATCAGAACGGTGCCCTGGCTGTTGGGAGGCGTGCAGTACACGTCGATGCCGCGGTAGTTGGTGGTGATGGGCGTGGTCTCCTCGGCATGGAACTCGTTGAAGTCCTCGATGGAGAAATCGCCGCCGTTTTCGTTGTTCCATTTGACGATCTCTTCGGCGACAGGGCCGCGATAGAAGTAGTCGTCGGCCGCCTTGAAGCCGTCGGCAAGCGTCTTGCCTTCGGCCGCCTTGGCCGCCACCTCGCCCATCGTCTTCATCAGATCGGCATAGTCCTTGTTTACGTAGACGTCGCCGGCTTTCAGGGCTTTGCCGTTGGGGAAGAACACCGCCTTGGCCTGATCGTTCATGGGGCCGGCATTCTTCTCGATCATGTTGGCCAGGAAGTCGTCGACGATGATGCCGTTCTCGGCCATGTCGACCACGGGCGCGAGGATGTCCTTCAGGGGCATCGTGCCGTACTTGGCCAGGAACGTCATCCAGCCCGACCACTCGCCGGGGATGTGCATGGAGAAAATGCCCTTGGCGGGAATCTCAGCGTCTCTCTCGAGCTGCTCCTTGGCCTTGTTGGGAGCCCAGCCGGTGCCGTTGAAGCTGAAAACCTTCTTGTCCTTGGCGGAATAACCGATCAGCTGCAGGTCGCCGCCGAAGATGTGACACATCATGACCTCGCTGTAGCTCTGCGCCGCAGCCATGGCCAGCGCCGCGTCGAACGCGGTGCCGCCGGCCTGCAGGATCTTCATGCCGGCCAGTGCCGCGGCGGGACTGCCCGCGTGAGCGACGGCGCGGCCGCTGATCGTGGGACGAGTCTGCTTGTACATCAGATTCGCGCTCGCGCTGCCGGCCAAAACGCTCAGGCCCAGCGCAACTGCTGCCAAAACCTTCTTGTTCATCGTACTTCCCCCTCACAAAGATGAAATACTCTCCTCTGCTCCATCCGGAGCGCCCTTGCTTAAAACTTTATATGCCACGCCCAACATTATCGGGAGGACATACCATAAGGTTATAACAACCTGACGAAATTCTAGCACAGACCATTCGATAAAATTGTCATTGAAGCTAACTGACACGTTGAGAATCTATTTAAAATACAGCGGCAGTTTAAGAAGGACGGCTCGCTCTTCCCTATTCGCCCCGGACACGCGGTCCATTATAAGCAGACCTCCTTCATGCGTCTAATACATCAGTTATATATCGCTTATGCTTCAAATTTATGATTATGACTTTGTTTTCGTAAGAAAGGGGCATTTGCGATCTTCGTTCGCCCGTTACAAAATTTTCACGCCGCTCCTTTCATTTGCGGTGCGCCGTCAATCAAACCCCTTGATTGCGATGCGCATCACAGCATCATGGTGTTGTACGAAAAAACGTGCTCGCGCCATTCCGTGCCCATGGCGTATTCCCAGAAGAGCCTCATGCACCGGTGAAGGAACTGCTTTCGCGGGCGGCGGCACCCAAGCCTACCGCGACCGCATCGCCACGCAGAAAGAGCGCGGGCTCTACACCCATATCGGCAACTTCAGCGATTTTCAGGCGCGGATCGAGAAAAACAGTTCTTTCACAGTCGAAGAGTAGCGATCGTTCGCCAATGTTCCACGCGGAACACTCCGCATGAAAAACGCCCGACGGCGCTGAACCGTCGGGCGTTTCGTTATGATCGCCTTGTCTCGTTTTTTTCGTTTTCGCCTTTTTCCGGCGGCCGTCTTCGGCGCGCTTCGCCTAAAAATACGCGGGCACGCTCACCATGTCTCGGCCGATCTCGGCAAGCGTCGCCGCGCCGGTCATGAGCATGGTTCCCGTCAGCTCGGACTGGATTTTTTTCAAATAGATCTCCACGCCCTCGGCTCCGCCGCCGAAGGCCGACATGGTGACGGGGCGTCCGATCAGCACGGCGTCGGCGCCCAGCGCCAGCATTTTGAAGACGTCGACGCCGCTTCTGACGCCGCCGTCAACGAAGACCTTCATGCGGCCGTTCACGGCCTGCGCGATCTCGGGCAGCACTTCCACGGTGGACTGGCCGTGATCGAGCACGCGGCCGCCGTGGTTGGAGACGACGATGCCGTAGCAGCCGGCTTCGAGCGCTTTCAGCGCGCCCTTGACGGACATGACGCCCTTGACGATGAACGGCGTTTTCCCCGCGGCCTCGACGAGGGCGTGAAGATCGGCGACGCTCTTGGGATAGACGGATTCGCCGCGCAGCTTCACGTTGACCAGGCCGGCGGCGTCCACATCCATGGCCACGGCCATCACGCCGGCGGCGACGGCGTCGGCCATGCGTGCAAGCGCCTGCTTCATGGCCCAGGGTTTGATGGTGGGCACACCCCAGCCGTCCAGCGCCTTGATCGCCTCCAGCGGACCGTAAAAGGCCTCGTCGGGCGAATCGCCGGTGAAGGCGGCGCTGCCGGCGGCGTGCGCCCCTCTGACGACGCGTTCGCCGTTGGCGGCTTCGCCGATGTCGGAGCCGTAGTTGAGTTTCATGCCGCCGATCGGCGCGGCGAACACGGGCATGGCGAACGTGCGTCCGAAGAACTCGCAGCTCGTGTCCTGACCGCGGTCGGCGTAGAGCGTGTCGAGCACGAGCTTCACTTCCGCAAGGGCGGCGACGTTGCGCACGAACGTGGCGCCGGTTCCCTTGCCGCCCACGCCGGGCACCTCGCCGCGGCAGGCGCGCCCGTCGCACACCGGGCAGACGCGGCACTTGGCCGCCAGAACTTTGCGCGCCGTTTCCAGCACTTCTTTGTAATCCATCACAAATCCCCCCGCAATCCATAAGATATTGAACAAAAATCCGTTTCCCCGCCGTCATTATACATCACGAGGCAAGCCCCCAAAGGGAGAGGCGTCCACGGTGCAGAAGCGTTCTCGGCATTGCCGGAGAAATCGTTTCCGGCACACGTCTCCCGCCTTCTTGAAACAGCCACCGTGGAAACTTTTCGACCGCTTCGGGGGCGGTCCTCGGCAAGAGACGGCACAGGCGCTCGAAAACGGATTGAAAATGCCGCGCGCCTTTCTCCGCGCTCTGCCGCGTCAGTTTCCGTTCCGCGCAAACGCCTCTCGAAAGATACCCATTCTATTCCAAAATCATCGCCCACAGCTCGCGCAAACGCTTCTCGAAGCGGGCCGCCGCGCGGGCCGGTTCTTCCCAGCGTGTATCGACGGCACAGCGGATTTTGCGCCAGCGATCGGAAATATCCTCGGGCATGAGAACGTGAAACTCGTAGCTGAGCATGTCGTCGTCGATTTCAAAAACCAACGCCTGTTCGCTCTCGTCCGGCGCCTCGTCGAGAAATTTGCGCCAGATGACGTCGAGCAATCGGTCTTCAGCGGCGCGAAGCTGCGGCATCAGCGTCTTCACGGGGCGCGTCACGTCCGACAGATAAGCTTCGGCCGCATCGTGAAGCAGGCAGGCCAGCCGGACGCGCGCCGAAAGTCCGCGGGCTTCCGCTTCGTATGAACAAGCCAGACTGTGCTGCGCCACCGAGTAAAAGCGCCGCACGTGTCCGTTGCCGCGGCAAATCAGCGACAGGGCGTGGGCGATGTCTTCCGCCAGGATCTGCTCCGGCCGCGGCGCCAGCGGATCGAAATGGATGCCGCCGTACGTCGTTATATAGCTCATGCTTCATTCTCCTTGCACTTATCTTGTGCAGGTCAGTATAACATCTTACGCGCTCCGACTTCAACGACCGGGAGCGGAGTTCGCCGTCGGAACCGGCGACATGACGGCCACCGTCGGCCCTCGCGGGGACGACGTCGCGCTCGGCGTCATCCGCACCATGGACGACTTTCTGACGGCCGGCGCCGTCTCCAGCGGATTCCTCGCCGAAAATCACGTGGTCACGAGGGAATCGCTGCGGCGCGAGCGGCACGGACGACGGCGTTATATGCCGTATCTGTAGTCCTTTTTCCGCGCGATCGCAAAAACGGACGGCTCGGCCGCTCATGAAGAAAATTTCATGAACGGCCGAGCCGTTCTACGTTCAAGCGTCTTTTTTCACGTCGACAACATGGCTCAGAGGCTTGCCGCGCGTCCAGGCGCGCAGGTTGTCCCCGGCGATGCGCACGATGCGGTTCAGCGTTTCGGGCAGATAAAAGAATCCGGCCACGTGCGGCGTGATGATGACGTTGTCGAACCCCCACAGCTCGTTGCCGGCGGGCAGCGGTTCCGGCTCCGTCACGTCCAAGGCCGCGCCGCCGAGATGCTTGGCGCGCAGCGCCTTTTTCAGCGCTTCCGGGTCGACGGCGCTGCCGCGGCCGACGTTGATGAGGAAAGCGCCTTTTTTCATCAGGCCGAGGCGGCGCTCGTCCATCAGGTGTTCCGTCGCGGCGCCGCCGGGCAGGACCATGGCGACGATATCGGCGCGGGGCAGCAGCCGATCGAGCTCGTCGATGGCGTGCAGTTCGTCGAGATAATCCGGCTTCTCGCCGACGCGGCGGCGCACGCCGAGGACGTGAGCGCCCAGCGCATGCACCTTGCGCGCGTAAGAGCCGCCGATGTCGCCCAGACCGAGGACGAGGATCGTCGCCCCCTCCACGGAGATGATGCTGCCGCGCGCGCTCCATTCGCGCCGCGTCTGATTGAGGGCGTACTGCTCGAGGCGGCGCACCAGCGCGAACGTCAGCGCCAGCATGTGCTCCGACACGGTCAGCCCGTAAGCGCCCGAAGCGCTGGTGAGCCGGCAGCCCGGGGGAAGCGCGCCGGGCTGCGCGTAGGGATCGGCGCCGGCGGAATTGAGCTGCAGCCATTCGAGCTTCGGCGCGCCTTTGGCCAGTTCCGGCGGCAGGTTGCCGATGACGACGTTCACGTCTTCCAGATCGGTGGCGCTCAGACCGCCTTCCTGATAGACGAACTGACAGTCGAAAATTCCGCCCCCGGCCTGCTCCTCCAGCCACATCTTGTGTTCTTCCGTGACGGGCATCACGGTGACGAGGATCTTTTTCGTTGTCTTGCTCATTTTGGTCACTCCCTTGATGTGTGCGTGCCGTTTTTTCACTTTGTTGAGGCCGCTGCGGCAGCGGCTTTCCTTCCGCACGCCGAAAACGCCTGCCGGCGTTCCAAGATCATTTTAGCAGGAGCGCCCCGCAAAAAGAAGCGCCGCTCAAAAGACGGCAGCATGCAAAATTCCCCTCGCCATAAAGCCCAGTCCATGTGTTATAGTGATGACATCATCACAGCGGTCCATAAGGCCGCGATCCTGCGAACGAGGTGATCCCGATGAGAAAACTGATGATGGCCCTGCTGGCGCTGCTGCTCGTTGCCGCCGGCGGCGCCGCGTGGAAATGGGAGTCCGTCGTCGGCTGGCTGAACACGAGCCGCGCGCGCGTAGACGCCACCGCCGCGGAAAAAGACGTGCTCGGTTCAACCGCCAAAAACGGCAAAAAAGTCCTTGTCGCGTATTTCTCCTGGGGTGGCAACACGCGTGCGGCAGCCCGCGCCATTCATGAAAAAATCGGCGGCGATATCTTCGAGATCCGCACCGAAACGCCCTACCCCGCCGGTTACAGCGACACCGTGGCTCAGGCCAAAAAGGAAAAAAACGAAAACATCCGTCCCAAATTGACCGCCTCCGTCCCCGACATCGGAGACTACGACCTGATCCTGCTGGGCTATCCGATCTGGTGGTTCGTGGAGCCGATGCCCATCCGTTCCTTCCTCGACGCCCACAACCTCGATGGCAAAACCATCCTGCCCTTTGCCACCAGCGGCGGCAGTTCGATCCAGAAGAGCGTCGAGAGCCTGCGGGCGTCAGCCCCCAAAGCCGACATCCGCGACGGTCATCTCTGCAACGTGCCAAGCTCCATCGACGCCTGGCTCGAAGACGTCGGAGCGATGACCGGCCGGCGGTAACGACGAAGGGCCGCCGTCCGCGGCAAAAACAGCGCGGACGGCGGCCTGATCTGCACCTGCCCTCGGCCCAACCTCCTGCGCGAAAAACATCCCCCAGTTCCCCGTCTGGTAATATCCAGCGCGGCGCCGCGGAGCAATTCATCAGGTCGATCGCTCGAACCTGGCGACAATCTACCGGCCCGCGTAATGCGCTGCCTCGAGCCGGAATCCCTCTTCAATACAATCTATATACTATCGACGCCCCTGCGGACGAGATCCTCGACTCCTTTGACATCCGCCGCACCAACGCGATGATTGGAGACTTGAACAGCGTCATCCAGGATATCAAGCGCTGCGCGAGGGGGATTCGGTAACCTTGAATATTTCAAGACCATGATCTACCTTGTCTGCGGCAAATTGCAGCCGAACTGCGCCGCTCTGTTTCGACTGGCGCGACGCGTGGATTTCTCAAAAAAGCAGTCTCTTGTCGCAGGAAACGTCCTTCTCGCTTTCTTCTGTTCCCCACTCTGAACCGCGAGGAACCCGCCCCAAAAGACATCGGGGTGTCCCGCACGATGACCGTGCGGGCACCCCGATGTCTTTTTGTCCGCGGGATGTTCCACGTGGAACATCCCGTTCGTTCACTCGTTGAACCACTTGTCGCGCAGGGCCTGAAGTTCGCCGTTTTTGTCCATCTCCTCGATGATCCGGCTCACGGCGGCCGTCAGTTCCACGTTTTCCTTGGAGATGGCGATCGCCTTGTCGGCGCCGGTAATCTGCTTGTTGAAGGCGATGGCGATCTTGCCGTCGAAATCCTTGGCCTTGACGTAGGCCTTGGCGGCGGGAATGTCCATGAAGGTCGCGTCGACACGCCCCAGCGCCACTTCGCGCACGCACTCGTCGAATTTCTGATACGTCTTGACTTCGACGTTGCCGAGAGCGCGCGCAAAGGTCTCCTGCACGGTGCCGATCTGCACGGCTACGGTCTTGCCGGCCAGATCGTCGGTGCTCTTGGGCTGATAGTCGACGCGAGTGATGAAAGCGCTGTAGGAAATCTCGTAAGGCGACGAAAAGCTGACGCGCTTGGCGCGCTCCGGCGTCGCCGAAAGGCCGGCCGAGACCAGGTCGATCTTGTCGGCCATCAGCGACGGAAGCAGCGAATCAAAGGGCATATCGAGCCACTGCAATTTTTTGCCCAGCTTTTTGGCGATGGCTTCGGTCATGTCGATATCAAATCCGACCAAGTCGCCGGACTGCCCATGAAACTCATACGGCGGATAGGCGCCGGACGTGCCGACGATCAGCGTCTCCTTGTCCATTGCCGAAGCGGCGAAAGCCGCCGTGGCGGCCAGAACGGACAAAGCGGCCCCTCCAAGAATACGTTTCCACATGCTGTTACCTCCTAAAAGACAGTTTATTTTATCACAGGTTATGAACTAACCTTGAATCAGATCATAATCCATCAAAGTTTATTTGTCAATAGATAATGAATAATTATTTACTTCCGTTTCGAGTCTCGGAGATTCCGGAGCAAAACGTTGAAATCTTCGGCATGAAAGGCGTATCCGTTCGCTGAAAAAAACGATGCGGCGTTGGCGTCCCGCGCTCATTGCGCATGAAACGGCGGACGATAATAAATATAAGTTTATTTATTACATCTCGATGAAAATTCGATATTGACCAGAAAATAAATTATGGTATAGTAACACACGACAATATCAACTCATATTTTAAGACCTGCGGGTCGCACGCGGTGGCCCATGCTCGGCAAAGGAAGGAGGCAAAACGGGATGACGCGTCGGCCGCGACGCAGAACGTCGTCCCGACGGCGAATCGAACGAACGAAGAAAACTGGGCGGCTGGTTCCCGTGCAGGACGGCACATTTGCGCGCCGCCCCAAAAACCACACAGATAGGGAGGAACGATCCATGAAGAAGAGCATCAGAAAAATCGTATTGGCGTACTCAGGCGGCCTCGACACCTCGATCATCATCCCCTGGCTGAAGGAGAACTACGACAATCCCGAGATCATTGCCGTTTCGGGCGACGTCGGACAGGGCGACGAGCTGGAAGGGTTGGAGGAAAAAGCCATCAAAACCGGCGCCGCCAAGTTGATCGTGGCCGACCTCGTCGACGAAATGGTGGACGGGATCATCATCCCGGCGCTGAAGATGGGGGCAAAATACGAAAAGTATCTGCTCGGCACCGCCTTCGCGCGTCCGGTGATCGGCAAGAAGCTCGCCGAGATCGCGCTGGCGGAAGGAGCCGACGCGATCTGCCACGGCGCGACGGGCAAAGGGAACGACCAGGTCCGCTTCGAGCTCGCCATCAAACGTTTCGCGCCGGACATGCCGATCATCGCGCCCTGGCGCGAGTGGGACATCAAATCCCGCGACGAGGAGATCGACTACGCCGAGGCGCATCACGTGCCGCTGCGGATCTCGCGCGAGACGAACTACTCGAAGGACAAGAACCTGTGGCACCTGAGCCACGAGGGCCTCGATCTCGAAGATCCCGCCAACGAGCCGCAATACGACAAGCCGGGGTTCCTCGAGATGAGCGTTTCGCCGATGCAGGCCCCGGACGCGCCGGAATACGTCAGCGTCGACTTCGAGGCCGGCGCGCCGACGGCGTTCAACGGCGAGAAGATGAAGGCGTCGGACATCATCAGGAAGCTGAACGAGGCCGGAGGCAAGAACGGCATCGGCATTACCGACATCGTCGAGAACCGCCTGGTCGGCATGAAGGACCGCGGCATTTACGAGACGCCGGGCGGGAGCATCCTTTATTTTGCGCACGAGCAGCTGGAAATGATCACGGTGGACAAGGACACGCTGCACGTCAAGCAGAAGCTGGCCGTCGATTTCGCCGACCTCATTTACAACGGCAAGTGGTACACGCCGCTGCAGGAGGCGCTGACGGCGTTCGCCGACGAAGCGAACAAATACGTGACCGGCTCGGTCAAACTCAAGCTGTACAAGGGCAACATCATCCCGGCCGGAACGACCTCGCCGTATTCGCTGTATTCCGAAAAGCTGGTCACCTTCGGCGAGAGCGATTACGATCAGGCACAGGCGGCCGGCTTCATCAACCTCTGGGGACTGCCCGTGAAGGTGCAGGCGCTGCGCGAACAGGGCCGTCTGTAGCGTTCCGGGGCCATTGCCGCCGGGCGCGGGGGAGAAGATCCGGAGAAAACGCGGATCGGCGCCGAAAAAATTTTCGCCGCCATGTGCCGCGGGCATAGCGGCCTATTGAACAAAGACATTCGACTTCTTCGAATGGAAGCGTATGATCGACTCACGGGTCGGCAAGGCTCGAATTCAGTCGGCACAGGAGGCACCAATGAAAAAACAAACCGCCGGGCGCGGCTGGTACCAGGAGGAAGGCAAAGACCCCGCCGAACTGACGCCCGGCCAGGTCGTCGTCATCCCCCCAAACGTCAAGCACCGGCACGGCGCGGGACGGCTGGTTCTCGCACGTTTCCGTGGAAGTCCCCGGCGAGGAGACAGCCACCGAATGGCTCGAACCGGTCGAGTCGGAACTGTACCGCTCGCGGTGATTTTTTCGCAGTCTGCTTTCGGGCAGGCTGCTTTTTTTAATCCGCCGAGGCTTCTTGACTTTATCATGGTAAAGTGATAACATGCCATTCGTAAATTTTCCCGGAAGGACGGAACGGTTCCCCATGACTTACCTCAGCTCAGAACTTACCGACCGACTTGGCGCGGCTCGGGCGGGAAAAGCGGTGAAAGAATGAACATCGACTCGAATTCCCTCAAGTACGACGAGCGCGCCATTTTCGCGCTGCGCTCGCTTTACTCGAAATACGGCTACTCCTATTACAAAATGAGCAAGTTCGAGGAGTACGATCTGTACGTGCGCAACAAGGATTTCCTCGTCAGCGACAGCGTCATCACCTTTACAGACACGAACGGGCGCCTGATGGCCCTCAAACCCGACGTGACGCTCTCCATCATCCGCCACATCAAAGACGAGCCCGGCGTCGTCCAGAAACTCTTCTACAACGAGAACGTCTACCGCGTCTCGCAGAAGACCCGCACGTTCAAAGAGATCATGCAGGTCGGTCTGGAGTGCGTGGGCGCCATCGACGCGTACTGTATCGGCGAAGTGCTGATGCTCGCCGCCGAAAGTCTGCGCTGCATCTCGCCGCGCTGCGTGCTCGATGTCGCTCATCTTGGCATCATCGCCGCCATCATCGACGACTTCTCCTTTTCCGAAAGCGTCCGCCGCGCCGTCCTCAAGTGCATCAACGAAAAAAACGTGCACGAGCTGAGCCTGATCTGCGCTCAGTCCGGCGTCGAGGAGAACAAGGCCGCCGCCCTCCGCCGGCTGGTGTCGCTCTGCGACCGTCCGGCCGCGGCCATGCCGAAGCTGCGCGCCCTGCTGAGCCGTTCCGGCAGCGCGCGGCTTGCCGAACAGCTGGACGAGCTGGAACGCATCGTCGTACAGTTCAAAGGGACTGACCTCGAGGACATGCTGCGCGTGGACTTCTCCGTCGCCAACGACCTCAATTACTACAACGGCATCGTCTTCCGCGGCTTCGTCGAAGGCGTGCCGACGGGCGTCCTTTCCGGCGGCCAGTACGATCGACTCATGCGCAAGATGAAGCACCAGTCGGGCGCCATCGGTTTCGCCATTTATCTGGACCTGCTCGAACGGCTCGACCACGCCGAACGCGCCTACGACGTGGACACGCTCCTTCTCTACGACCGCCGCGACGATCCCCGCGCGCTGCGCGCCGCCGCGGCCAAGCTGACGTCCGGCGGACACAGCGTCATGGCCCAAAAGGAACTGCCCGAGGGCATCAAGTTCAGGCAGCTGATGAGACTTGACGGAAACGAGGCGAAGCTCCTTGAACATGCTTAACGTGGCACTGCCCAAGGGACGCCTGGGCGAGCGGGTCTACGCCATGTTCGCGCGGGCCGGACTGGAATGCGGCGGCGTGCTCGAGCCGGGGCGCCGTCTGATTTTCGAAAACCCGCACAAGGGCGTGCGCTATTTCTGGGTCAAGCCCTCCGATGTCGCCATTTACGTCGAGCGGGGAGCAGCCGACCTCGGCGCGGCAGGCAAGGACATCCTGCTCGAACACGAGCCCGACGTTTACGAGCTGCTCGACCTCCATACCGGCGTCTGCCGCATGGCCGTCGCCGCGCGGGCAGACTTCCGCGACAACCCCGACCGCACGCTGCGCGTCGCCAGCAAGTTCGTGCACATCGCCCAGAACTATTACGCCGCCAAAGGGCGCGACATCGACATCATCCGCATCAACGGCTCGGTGGAGCTGGCGCCGATCCTCGGCCTTTCCGACGTGATCGTCGACATCGTCGAAACGGGCACGACGCTGAAGGAAAACCATCTGCGCGTGCTCGACACGGTCGTCTCCATCAGCGCGCGGCTTATCGCCAACAAGGCGAGCTTCAAATTCAAAAACGGACAGATCTTGGAGATCATGCGGACCATGACCGCCATGACGGAGGCAGAACAATGATCAGAATATTGAAATGCGGCGAGGTCGCCGACGGGGATATCCTCGCGCGCGCCATCCCGACGGCGGACGTCGAGGGCGTCGTGGCGGAGATCATCGCCGACGTGCGGAAAAACGGCGACGCGGCGCTGAAAAAATACGCCGAGAAATTCGACGGCGCCAGGCTCGAGACGCTGGCGGTGACGCCGGCGGAGATCGAGGCCGCCATGGCGCAGGTCGCGCCGGAGTTCATCGGCATCCTCGAGAAGGCGGCGGGGAACGTCCGCGCCTTTCATTCGCGCCAAGTCAGGAACGGCTTCATCATCAACGACGAGCCAGGCGTCGTCATCGGCCAGAAGGTCATCCCCATGGATCGCGCCGGCATTTACGTGCCCGGCGGCACGGCCGCCTACCCTTCGACGGTGCTGATGGATCTCATTCCCGCCAAGATCGCCGGCGTGCGCGAGATCATCATGACGACGCCGCCGCGCCGGGACGGTTCGGTCGATCCCGCTATCCTCGCCGCCGCTCGCGTCGCCGGAGCCGACCGGATCTTCAAGAGCGGCGGCGCTCAGGCCATCGCCGCTTTGGCTTACGGAACGGAAAGCGTGCCGCGCGTGGACAAGATCGTCGGCCCCGGCAACGCGTTCGTCGCCGAGGCGAAGAAACAGGTCTTCGGCGCCGTCTCCATCGACATGATCGCCGGCCCCAGCGAGATCCTCGTCATCGCCGACGGCCGGACCAATCCGCGTTGGTGCGCCGCCGATCTGCTCTCGCAGGCCGAGCACGACACAATGGCCAGCGCCGTGCTGATCACGGATTCCATGGCGCTGGCCCGGGCCGTCCAGGCCGAGATCGAGCGCCAGCTCCCCGAACTGGAGCGGAGCGAGATCGCCCGCGCCGCCATCGAGAACAACGGCAAGATCATCGTCGCCGACACGCTGACGAAAGCCGTCGAGATCGCCAACGCGATCGCGCCGGAACACCTGGAGCTGTGCGTCGACGCTCCGTTCGACTATCTTGACGGCATCCGTCACGCCGGTTCGGTGTTTCTCGGCCGCCACTGTCCCGAGGCGCTGGGCGATTATTTCGCCGGCCCCAACCACACCCTGCCCACCGGCGGCACGGCGCGTTTTTCAAGCCCGCTGTCGGTGGACGACTTCGTGAAGAAATCGCAGTACATCTATTACACGCGCGACGCTTTGTGCAAAGCGGCGCCGGACGTTGCCGGCTTCGCGCGCCAGGAGGGGCTGACGGGACACGCCCGCAGCGTCCTGAGCCGAACGGAGGAAAATCGATGAGCCGCTTTTTCAGCAGCAAATACGCCGGGCTGGTCCCCTATGTACCGGGCGAACAGCCGCGCAGCCAGGAGTTCATCAAACTGAACACGAACGAATCGCCTTTCCCGCCCTCCCCGCGGGCCATCCGCGCCGCCGCGGAGGCCGCGCGCCGGCTGAACCTCTACTCCGACCCCGAGTGCCGCGCCCTGAACGCGAAACTGGCCGAGGTCTACCATCTCGCGCCCGAGGAGATCCTGTGCACCAACGGTTCCGACGAGATCCTCAACTTCGCCTTCATGGCCTTCTGCGACGCAGAGCACCCCGCCGCCTTTCCCAACGTCACCTACGGCTTTTACAAGGTCTTCGCGGCGCTGAACGGCGTGCCGTACGAAGAGGTCCCGCTGCGCGAAGACTTTTCCGCGAACGTGAACGACTACGTCGGCCTGAACAAGACCATCTTCATCGCCAATCCCAACGCCCCCACGGGGCTGGCCCTGCCGCTCGCCGACGTCGAACGCCTCGTCAGGGGCAATCCCGGCAGCGTCGTCGTCGTCGACGAGGCCTACGTCGACTTCGGCGGCGAAAGCGCGCTGCCGCTGATCCACAAGTACGATAATCTGCTCGTGACCATGACGTTTTCCAAGTCGCGCTCCATGGCCGGAGCCCGCCTCGGCTTCGGCGCCGCGTGCAAGGAGCTGATTGCCGACCTGAACGCGATCAAATACGCCACCAATCCCTACAACGTCAACGGCATGACCATGGCCGCCGGCATCGGCGCGCTGGAAGACGAGGAATACACGCGCGCCAACTGCCACGCCGTCATGGAGACGCGCGAGGACGTCACCGCCGCGCTGCGCGAAATGGGCTTTGAACTCGGAGACTCGAAGGCCAATTTCGTGTTTCCCCGCCATCCCAAAATCGACGGTCACAAGCTCTACGAGGAACTGCGCGCCCGCGGCATCCTCGTGCGCCATTTCGACACGCCGCTGCTGGCCCGGCACAACCGCATCACCATCGGCAGCCGCGAGCAGATGAACCGCCTGCTGGACACGCTTGGAACTATTTTGGAGGAATGCTGAATGCGTCATGCCGAAATCATCCGCCAGACCGCCGAGACCGACATCGCCCTGAGGCTGGAACTTGACGGCACGGGACAAAGCGAGATCGACAGCGGCGTGGGCTTTCTGGACCACATGCTGACGCTGCTGGCGCGGCACGGCCGTTTCGATCTGAAGCTGACCTGCCGCGGCGACACGAGCGTGGACGACCATCACAGCGTCGAAGACATCGGCATCTGTCTCGGCCGGGCCTTCGCGCAGGCGCTTGGCGAAAAACGCGGCATCTCGCGCTACGGGTTCTGCGCCCTGCCCATGGACGAGGCGCTGGTCCTCGCCGCCGTGGATTTCTCCGGACGCGCGTGCCTCGGTTACGACCTGCCGGTCCCCGCGCAAAAGGTGGGCTCCTTCGACACCGAGCTGGTGCAGGAATTCTGGCAGGCTTTCGCGCGCTGCGCCGGCTGCTCGCTGCATCTGCGCCGGCTGGCCGGCGGCAACTCGCATCACATCATCGAGGGCGCGTTCAAGGCGGCGGCCCGCAGTCTGCGTCAGGCTGTAGCCATCGAGGCCGATTGTGCCGACGAGATCCCGTCCACCAAGGGGGTGCTCTGAAGTGATCGCCATCGTCGATTACGGCGTGGGCAACCTCTTTTCGCTGCGCAGCTCGTTCGCGGCCCTCGGCGCGGCGGTGACCGTCACGGCCGACGCGGCTGAACTGCGCCGTGCGGAGAAGATCATCCTGCCCGGCGTCGGCGCCTTCGGCGACGCGGCCGACAAATTGCGCGCCTCGGGGCTCGACCGTCCTCTGCTGGAGGAGGCCGCGTCCGGCAAGCCGCTTCTGGGCATCTGCCTGGGCATGCAGCTGCTGTTCGACACAGGTTTCGAGTACGGCGAACACGCCGGGCTCGGCCTGATTCCCGGCGAAGTACGCGCCATCGCCGAAGCGGTCCCGCCGGGACTGAAGATCCCCCACATCGGCTGGAACGCGCTGAGGTTCAGAAAACCGACGCCGCTGTTCAAGTACGTCACGGAAGGCGACTGCGTCTACTTCGTACACTCGTTCGCCGCGCGAGGCTGCGACGATTACGTCACGGCCGAGACCGAATACGGCGCCTGGCTGACGGCGGCGGTCGCGCGGGACAACGTGTTCGGCTGCCAATTCCACCCCGAAAAGAGCGGTTCCGTCGGCCTCGGCATCCTGCGCGCTTTCTGCGAGCTGGGGGGGGCCTCATGCTGATCTATCCGGCCATCGACCTTTACGCCGGCAAAGCGGTGCGGCTGCAGCGCGGCGATTATGCGCAGATGACCGTCTACAGCGACCGTCCCGAAACCGTCGCCGTCGACTTCGCCGCCCAAGGGGCGAGACAGATCCATCTGGTCGACCTCGAAGGCGCCCGAAGCGGCGGCACGCCCAACCTCGAGACGATCGTCGCCGTCAAAAACAGGTCCGGCCTCTTCTGTCAGGTGGGCGGCGGCATCCGCAGCATGGACGCGATCGCCGCGTATCTGGACGCCGGCGTCGATCGCGTCATCCTCGGCACGGCTGCGGCGACCCAGGCGCATTTCGCGGCCCGGGCCGTCGCACGATACGGCGCGCGCATCGCCGTGGGCGTGGACATCAAAGACGGCTTCGCGGCCGTCAAAGGCTGGACGGAAAAATCGCCGCTGAAAGCGTTCGAGTTCTGCCGGCGCATGCAGTCCGACGGCGTTGCCACGCTGGTCTGCACCGACATCTCCCGGGACGGCATGATGCAGGGGACGAACGTGGCGCTGTACAAAACTCTTTCGACCGAACTGAAAATGCGGATCATCGCCTCCGGCGGCGTCTCGTCGCTGGACGACGTCAAGCGGCTGACCGCGCTGGGACTGTACGGCGCGATCATCGGCAAGGCCTATTACACGAAAGCGATTTCCATCGCGGCAGCGATCGAGGTGGCCCAATGATTACCAAACGGATCATCCCTTGTCTCGACGTCAAGGACGGGCGCGTCGTCAAGGGCGTCAACTTTGCGGGACTTCACGACGTGTCGTCGCCGCCCGATCTGGCGCAGTTCTACAGTTCCTGCGGCGCCGACGAGTTGGTGTTTTACGACATCACCGCGTCGTCGGACGGGCGCAGGCTTTTCACGGAAATCCTGCGCGAGACGGCGCGCCGCGTTTTCATCCCGCTCACCGTCGGCGGCGGCATCAGCGCCGTGGCTGACTTCGAACGCGCGCTCTCCTGCGGCGCCGACAAAGTCAGTGTCAACAGCGGCGCCATCGCGCGCCCGCAATTGATCCGCGAAGCGGCGGCATTGTACGGCGACCAGTGCGTCGTGCTCTCCGTCGACGTCAAACGCGTGGACGGCGCTTTTCACGTGTTCGCCCGCGGCGGGCGCGACGATACCGGCATGGACGCCGTCGCATGGATCGAGCGCTGCGTCGGCGACGGCGCCGGCGAAGTGGTGGTCAACTCAATCGACACCGACGGCGTGAAAAAAGGATTCGATCTGGAACTGCTCGCCGCCGTCTGCGAAGCCGTATCGGTGCCCGTGATCGCTTCCGGCGGCGCCGGCAGCATCGGCGATTTCATCACGCTGTTCAAAACGCTGCCCAAGGTCGACGCCGGGCTGGCGGCGTCCATCTTTCATTTCGGCGAGGTGAAGATCGCCGACCTCAAGGCGGAAATGGCCCGAAACCGCATTCCCGTCAGGCTTTGACTGAGAAAAGGACGATTGCATGATTTCCATCGACGAACTGAAATTCGACGAAAAAGGGCTGATCCCCGCGATCGTGGCCGATGCGGCCACAAAGCGCGTGCTCACGCTGGCCTACATGAACCGCGAGAGCCTGGCGATCAGCATGGCCAAGGAACTGACCTGTTTCTGGAGCCGTTCGCGCCGGCGCCTGTGGCTCAAAGGCGAGAGCAGCGGCAACTACCAGCACATCGTCTCCATCACGGCCGACTGCGACAAGGACGCGCTGCTCGTCATGGTCGATCCCGACGGGCCGGCCTGCCACCTCGGCACGGCTTCGTGCTTCTCCGATCCCCTCTGGCAAAGCGAGAGCCGCGGCGAATTCTCGCTGGAAGAGCTGATGCGGCTCATTGCCTCCCGCAAAACCGAGAAGAAGGAAAATTCCTACACCACGTATCTGTTCGAGAAGGGGCTCGACAAGATCCTCAAGAAAGTCGGCGAGGAATCTGCCGAGGTGATCATTGCCGCCAAAGCGGAGGACAGGAAAGAGACCGTCTACGAGATCGCCGACCTCGCCTATCACGTGCTGGTGCTCATGATCCAGGCCGGGATCTCGCTCGACGACGTCATGCACGAGCTTGCCTCGCGGCATGTCATCGACCGCAAGGTGAAGCAGGAGAAAATGACCTCATGATCCGCGAGGACTTTCACGTCCATACGACGTTCTGCGACGGCGAAGACCGCGCCGAGGCCGTCGTTCAGGCCGCCATCGCCATGGGCATGACGCGGCTGGGCTTCTCCGGGCACAGCCACACGCCCTGCGACGAATCGTACTGCATGTCCGTGGCAGGGACCTCCGCCTACACGAGTGAGATCGCGGCGCTGCGCGAAAAGTACCGGCAGCGGTTGGTCATCTGCTGCGGCATCGAACAGGATTACTTCGCCGATCTGCCCGCCGGCGGCTACGACTACGTCATCGGCTCGGTGCATTATCTGAAGATCGGCGGCGATTATGTGCCCGTCGACGAGAGTCCCGAAATTTTTCAGCAGGCCGCCCAAAAATATTTCGGCGGCGACTTTTACGCGATGGCCGAACTGTACTATCGGCAGGAGGCCGACGTGGTCGGCCGCACTCACGCCGATCTGATCGGCCATTTCGACCTGATCGGCAAGTTCAACGAGGGCGGAAGATTTTTCGACGAAAGTCATCCGCGCTACGTCCGCGCCGCCACCGAAGCCCTCGACGCCCTGCTGGAAACGGGGCGTCCTTTCGAGATCAACAGCGGCGCCGTCTCCCGCGGCTGGCGCACGACGCCCTATCCGTCGCCGCCGCTGCTGAAACGCATCGCCGCCAAAGGCGGCCGCGTCGTCCTGTCCAGCGACAGTCACCGCGCCGCCACGCTGTGCTGCAAGTTCGACGAGTGCGAACGGCTCTGCGCATCCTTGGGGCTGAAACCGGAGCGCTTCCGTCTTCGGCGGTGAACAGAAAAAAATCGGCATCGGCCGGAAACGGCCTCTGGGCGCTCCATGCGCAAACGCCGGCGGTCGTCTGACCGCCGGCGTTTTTCGTGGGACACTGTTCCACGTGGAACAGTGTCGTTCATCGAACGTCCTTTATTCTTTCCGCCGCTTCCCGCCGAAGCGAAGGCGCTTTTGTTCCATTCCGCTTTTGGCAGCGCGGACAAAACACGCTGGAACGGCCGCCGACGACGGCGCGCCGCAACGCCGCGCCGCAGACGGGGCAGGGGTCGCCGTCGTGTCCGTAAACTTTCAGCAGCGGCGTGTTGCGATATTCCTTGCCGCGTCCGCGCAGAAACTCCTCCGCCGAAACGGCGATCCGCTCCACGTGAAAGCGCATCACCTCGCGGACCGCCCGCGTCAGGCGTTCCCATTCGGGACGGCTCAGCGAACACGCGGCGCGCGTCGGCCGGATCCGCGCGGCGAAAAGGATTTCGTCGCTGTAAATGTTGCCGATGCCGGCGACGACGCTCTGATCGAGCAGGCAGGTCTTGACGGCGCGGCGAGAGGCGCCCAGCCGCTCTTTCAGCCAGACGGGCGTCAACGCGGCGTCGAAGGGTTCCAGGCCGAGACCGTTCATGCCGGTGCAGTCCTTCTCGCCCTTTCGCAGCAGCCAGAAACGGCCGAAACGGCGCATGTCGGCAAAGCGCAGCTGCAGATGTCCGCTCAGCGAAAAAATGGCATGCGTATGCTTCTCCGCGGGAAATTCCGGCGGCACGACCAGCAGCTGCCCCGTCATGCGCAGGTGCAACACCATCTCGGCGCCGTCGTCGAGGAAGAAGCGCAGGAATTTGCCGCGCCGTCCCATCCCCGTCACCGCACGTCCCGTCACGAGGCTGACGAAATCGTCCGGCGCCGGATGGGCGATCACCTCGCGCCGGTCCAGCGTTACTCTTTCGATGCGGCGTCCGCAGATTTGCGGCGCCGTCACGTTCTTTACCGTTTCGACCTCCGGCAGTTCAGGCACAGTCAATCCTCCCGTCCTTCCCGCTCCGGGTTTTCCAGGGCCGCCGCGAGAACGCGCCTGCGCCCTGTTCGTCCCGTTCGAGAAATCGCTGAGATTTTAACACAGATTTGATTTACAATCACTCATGCAAGTGTTTATAATACAGGTGGAAGATAATATCAATGCCGCACTTCAGGGCTCGGAGGAGGGAACAGACATGAACTTCAAATACAACAAAGCGATCTGCCAGAACCTGCGCGAATCGCTGCGCCTGGAGTGGCTGGAAACCAACGGTCTGGGAGATTACGCCTCCAGCTCCATCGTTTCGTGCAACACGCGCCGTTATCACGGACTTTTCGTCGCCAATCTCGACCGCCCGGCGGGACGTCACGTGCTGCTGTCGGCGCTGGAAGAATCGCTGCTGCTTGGCGGGCACGAGTTTTTCTTCTCCTGCCGCCAGCATCCCGGCAACTTCTTCCCCAAGGGGCACGAATATCTGCGCGAGGCCGAGATCGGCGCCTGGCCGCTGTTTCGCTACCGCATCGGCGATGCCGTGCTGACGCGCGAGATCGTCATGCCGCACGGCGAACACCGCGTGCTGATCCGCTATTCGCTGGAAGGCGGCGCCGCGCTGGCGAAGCTGAGAATCAAGCCGCTGCTCGCCTACCGGAATTTTCACGCGCTCACGCACGCCAACATGAATCTGCACGTGCGCACCTGGCCGGAGACCGCGGGTTTCAAGGTTGAACCTTACGACGGGATGCCGCCGCTGTTCATGCAGACCGACGGCCGCTTCACGTTCTTGCCGTCGCCCGATTGGTACTACAACGCCGAATACCTGATCGAGCGCGAGCGCGGCTTCCCTTACGCGGAAGACCTGTTCCAGCCCGGCCTGTTCGAAATCGAGCTTTCGCCGCAGCGTCCCGTGATCCTCAGCGCGGCGCTGCAGCCGACCGGCAAAGCCGGACGGCTGGCGCGGCTCTGGAACGACGAAACGCGGCGCCGCCTCAGCCGCGGCGAGGACAGGAGCCTCACCGCCCATCTCGAGCGGGAGGGCGAAAAATTCCTCATCGACAGCCCGCGCAACGGAAAAACCGTGATCGCCGGCTATCCATGGTTCGACGCCTGGGGGCGCGACACTTTCATCGCTCTGCCGGGGCTGACGTTCTGCGCCGGACGCAGCCAGGAGGGCGTGGACATTCTCGCGGGCGCGGGAGGAGCCATAAAGGACGGTCTGATCCCCAACTGTTACGGCGCCGACGGCGTCCATCACAGTTACAATTCCGCCGACGCCTCGCTCTGGTACGTCTGGGCCGTTCAGCAGATGGCCGAGCAGGCCGCCAATGGGCTGCAGCTCGTCAAAAAGCTGTGCTGGCAGCCCATCAAAGAGATCATTGCCGCGTACGCGGACGGACGCGCTCCCCACACGCACATGGATGAAGCGGGACTGCTCCATGTCGGCGCCCCCGACACCCAGCTCACGTGGATGGACGCGTCGGTCGGCGGGCGGCCGGTGACGCCGCGCTGGGGCTGCCCGGTGGAGATCAACGCGCTGTGGTACAACGCGCTCGTTTTTGCCGGCAAGACCGCCGCCGCCCTGGGCGAAACGCCGCCGTGGGACAAAAAGCGCCTTGCGGCGCTGAAAAAGGAATTCCAGCGCCGCTTCTGGAGCGAGGAGCGCGGCTACCTGGCCGACGTGTGGCGCGCGGACGGCGCCGACTGGAGCTTTCGTCCCAACCAGCTTTTTGCCGCCTCGCTGCCCGAACCGGTGCTCGACCGGCCGCTGGCGGCGGAGATGCTGGGGCGGGTACGCACGCTGCTGCTCACGCCGTATGGACTGCGCACCCTGTCGCCCGCCGACGCCAACTACCGATCGCTTTACGAAGGGTCGCCGGAGGAACGCGATTCCGCCTACCATCAGGGTACCGTCTGGCCGTGGCTGCTGGGAGCCTACGGCGATACCCTGCTCTTCGCTTTATGGGATCGGCCGGCGGCCGCCCGGCATCTGCTGGGGACGATCACGCCGCTGTGCACCGCCCATCTGCGCGAGTACGGCGTCGGTTCAGTGGCCGAAATTTTCGACGCCGCGCCGCCGTATCGCCCCAACGGCGCCGTCGCCCAGGCCTGGAGCGTGGCGGAACTGCTGCGCGTCCTGAAAAAGATGCAGCGCGCCGCTCCGGGCGTGTATCGTCGCTGGGAGACAAACCTGCGAGAGGAGGCGAGGTAAATGCGCGTGCTCATGCTTGGCTGGGAATTTCCGCCCGACAAGAGCGGAGGCCTTGGCACCGCCTGTTACGGCATCACGCAGGCGCTGCTGCGGAAAGGCACCGACGTGCTTTTCGTCATGCCGCAGACTCGCCTGACCGAGCACCCCGAGTCGCACGTCAAACTGCGTTCCGCCTCGGGAACCCTGATCCCCGTCGTCTCGCGGAGCGAACCGGAAGCGGGGGGCGCCACGGCCGCGCCGGACAGCCATTCCCAAAACGCTGCAAGGCCGCGGCAAAACTGCGGCATCGCAGAGCTTCAGCAGTTTGCCGCGCGGATGGTCGTGCGCGGCATCAGGTCGAGCCTTCGTCCCTACGACAGCGCGGCAAGTTACGAACAACGACTCGGCCAGCGCGGGGCAAACCGCCGGACCAAAAGCGCCGGCGGAGAAAGCGAGCTCTTACGCCGCCTCGGTCTACCGCAGTTCGACGGGAGCATTCGGCCCGCCGACGCCGCAGCGGCGGCTTCACAGCCGCAGGACGCGGCCGTCCGCTGGAAGCCGGTCGAAATCCACGGCGGCTACGGACAGGACCTGATGTCCGAAGTGTACCGCTACAGTCTCGCGGCCGCGCAGATCGCGCGCGAAGAAAAATTCGACGTGATCCACGTGCACGACTGGATGACTTACCCGGCAGGGATCCTCATCAAGCAGATCACCGGCAAGCCGCTGATCACTCACATCCACGCGCTGGAGCACGACCGCAGCGGCGAAAACGTCAATCCCGAGATCGCCCACATCGAGTGGGCCGGCATGACCGCCGCCGATCGCGTGGTCGCCGTAAGCTATTACACCAAGAACAAAGTGATGCGCCTTTACCGGATCCCCGACGAAAAAATCGACGTCGTCCACAACGCCGTCAACCGCAACGAATCGCAGTTGGGCTGGCGAAGCATCCCGCCGCATCGAGAGAAGCGCGTGCTCTTCATGGGCCGCATCACCTATCAGAAAGGGCCCGACTACTTCGTCGAAGCCGCGCGGCTCGTGCACGAGCGCATGCCCGACGTGCACTTCGTCATGGCCGGCAGCGGCGACATGTTCCACCGCATGGTGCGCCGCATCGCCCAGCTGGGGATGGGGACCGCGTTCCACTTTCCCGGCTTCCAGTCCGGCGTGAACGTGGAACGGATGTATGCCAGCTGCGACCTCTACGTCATGCCCAGCGTCTCCGAACCTTTCGGCATCGCCCCGCTGGAGGCCATGATCTGCGACACGCCGGTGATCCTTTCGCGTCAGTCCGGCGTCGCCGAAGTGGTGCGCAACGCGCTGAAGGTGGACTTTTGGGACGTTCAGGAAATGGCCAACAAAATCTGCGCCGTGCTTGCCTACCCGAAACTGGCCGAAGCGATGGTGAAGAACAGCCGCGAAGATCTGCGCCGCATCCGCTGGTCTGCCGCCGCCGATCGCCTGAACGCAATGTATCGTGACTGCATCCGGAGGAGTTGAGCGCTATGCCATCGATCTGTTTCTATTTCCAGGTTCATCAGCCGTACCGGCTGCGACACTACAGCTTCTTCGACATCGGGCAGGATCATTTCTACGAGGACGCCGAAGCCAACCGCACGATCCTCGACAAGGTGGCGCAGAAATGTTATCTGCCCATGAACGAACTGCTGCTGAAAATGATCCGCCGCTGGGAAGGGCGCTTCCGCGTCGCGTTTTCGCTCTCCGGCGTGGCCATGGATCAGTTCGAGGAGTACCAGCCGGAGATTCTCGACAGCTTCCGCGCTCTTGTCGACACGGGCTGCGTCGAACTGATCTCGGAGACCTACGCCCACTCTCTGGCCGCGCTGTACGACGCCGACGAGTTCCGCGCGCAGGTCGCGCTGCACGACGAGCTGATCAAAAAGCACTTCGGCGTGACGCCGCGCGTGTTCCGCAACACCGAGCTGATCTACCGCAACGACATCGCGCGCATGGTCGAGGACATGGGCTACGAGGCGATCCTCACCGAAGGCGCCGACCACATCCTCGGCTGGCGCAGTCCCAACTACATGTACCAGCCGTCAAGCTGCACGAAGCTGAAGCTGCTGCTCAAGAACTACCGGCTGTCCGACGACATCGCCTTCCGCTTCTCCAACCGCGGCTGGGACCAGTGGCCGCTCACCGCCGAAAAGTTCGCGGGCTGGGCGCACGCCGTCAACGGAGCCGGCGAGCTGATCAATCTCTTCATGGACTACGAGACGTTCGGCGAACACCAATGGGCCGAAACGGGCATCTTCGACTTCATGGAAGCGCTGCCGGCAGCCGTTTTCGCCGATCCAAACTTCGACTTCGTCACGCCCTCGCAGGCGGCCGAGCGTTACTCGCCCATCGCCCGCATCGACGTGCCCAACGCCATCTCCTGGGCCGACGTGGAACGCGACCTCACCGCCTGGATCGGCAACGACATGGAGCGCGACGCCATCGAGACCGTTTACTCGCTCAAGGAAAAAGTCCTGGCCGACGGCGGCGAAGGCATCGTGCGCACCTGGCGGCGGCTGCAGACGTCGGACCATTTCTACTACATGTGCACCAAATGGTTCTCCGACGGCGACGTGCACAAGTATTTCAATCCCTACGGCACGCCCTACGACGCCTACATCAATTACATGAACGTGCTGTCCGACTTCAAAATGACGCTGGACAGCTAAAAATCACGAGAGATCCGAGTAAAGGGGTATTTTATGACGCATAAGGATTCAGCCCAGCTTCCCGCCACGCTCTTCGAAGTCTCATGGGAAGTGTGCAACAAAGTCGGCGGCATTTACACCGTGGTCGCCACCAAGGCCCGGCAGGCCGTGGATCGCTTCGGACAGAACTATTTTCTGCTCGGTCCGGCGCGCGACAAGAACCCGGGATTCATCGAGGCTTCCGCCGAAGGCGAGGAAGGCCGCCTGTGGGAGACGTTCCGACGCGCCGCGGCGCTTCACAATCTGAAATGCCGCTTCGGGCGCTGGGACATCCCCGGTTCGCCCAAAGCGGTCCTGGTGGATTGGAAGGACCGCTACAATCAGAATCAGATCCTTTACGACCTGTGGCGCGACTTCGGCGTCGATTCGCTGACGGGCGCGTGGGACTACGTGGAGCCGGTGATGTTCAGCATGGCCTGCGGCGAGGCGATCGCGGCGTTCTCGCAGGTCATCTCCGACGAGAACGAAGGCGAACGCGCCGTCACCGCCCATTTTCACGAGTGGATGTGCGGCGCCGGCCTGCTCTATCTGAAAAAGCACGCGCCCTCCATTTCCACGGTATTCACCACCCACGCCACCGTGCTGGGACGCTCCATGGCGGGGGCGGGGCGCGACATCTACGCCGAGATGGACCAGATCAACGCGGCGCGCGAAGCCGCCAACTTCAACGTCACCGCCAAATGTTCCATGGAAACGGCCGCCGCGCGCGAAGCCGACTGTTTCACGACGGTCAGCGCCCTCACGGCTCACGAGGCGGCGGCGTTTCTCGGCCGCCGCCCCGACCTGGTGACGCCGAACGGCCTGAGCCTGAGCGCCATTCCCGATTACAGCGGCGACCGTTCCGCGCCCGCCGCCAACAAGAAGAAAATTCTCGCCGCCGTCGCCCGGCTGCTGCGCCGCCCGCTGCCGGAAAACAGCCGCCTGTTCCTCATCTCCGGGCGTTACGAGTTCCGCAACAAAGGCATCGACCTGTTTCTCGACGCCGCCGCGGCGCTGAACCGCTCGCGTTCCGCGGGCGAACCACCCATCGTCGCCCTGTGCGCCGTCATGAACGGACACAACGGCACCGACGAACGGGCGCTCTCGGGCAATCCCGCCCAGAAACCCGATGACGCGCCCTTCTGGATCACGGCCCATCGGGTGTTCGACAAGGTCCACGACCCGATCCTGAACGCCTGCGCCCGCCTCGGGCTGGACAACCGTCCCGAAAACGCCGTGCAGGTCGTCCTCAATCCCGCCTTGCTGGACGGGCAGGACGGTCTCTTCGGCATGACCTACGACGAGGTGCTGTCGGCTTGCGACGCGGGGATCTTCCCCTCGTGGTACGAGCCGTGGGGATACACGCCTCAGGAGGCCGCGGCCAATTCTGTGCCGACCGTCACCAGCGATCTGGCGGGCTTCGGCCTGTGGGCGCGCGAACAGGGCGAGAACGAGGGCATCGCCGTCATCGAACGCAGTCACGCGCCCTACGAAGCGACGGTGAAAAAACTGACATTTTTGATGGGCGAGCTGGCTTCGCTGCCGGAGGAAGCGCTGCTGAAGCGCCGTGCCGCCGCCCGCGCGCTGGCCGAAAAGACCGATTGGTCCACCTTCTACCGGCACTACGACGACGCCTACGCCCTCGCCGCCAATCAGGCTCGTGAGCGCGTGGCCACGCGGCCGGTTTCGCGCATGGACGACGAGATCCTGACGCGCGTCTTCACCGGCACGCCGTCGGTGACGCCGCTGCTGCACGGTTTCACCAGTTCAGTCAAGCTGCCGGACAAGCTGAGCCGCCTCGACGAACTGGCGCACAATCTCTGGTGGACGTGGCATCCTGAATACGAGCCGCTGTTCCGCCGCGTCGATCCGGCGCTGTGGGACAAAATCGGTCACAACGCCGTCGAGCTGCTGGGAAAAACCGATCACAGCCGCTTTGTCGAACTGGCGCAGAACGAAGGATACGTGCAGCTTTACGGCCACGCCCTGGAACGATTCGACGCCGACATGAAGGCGCCTTTCGACGAGTCGGTCCCCGAATTGACGGCCACGACGCCCGTCGCCTACTTTTCGACCGAGTACGGCATTCACGAAAGTCTGCCCATTTACTCCGGGGGGCTCGGCGTGCTTTCCGGCGATCACCTCAAATCGGCCAGCGACCTGCGCGTCCCGCTGGTCGCCGTGGGGCTGCTTTACAAGTGCGGTTACTTCCAGCAGAAAATCGCTGCCGACGGCCACCAGACGGCGCTTTATCCCGAGAACAATTTCCGGCTGCTGCCCATCGGCCGCGTCAAAAACGAAAAGACCGGCGAACACCTTTACGTGTCGCTCGATCTGCCGGGGCGCACGCTTTTCGCCCGCGTCTGGAAAGTCCAGGTCGGGCGCGTGCCGCTCTATCTGCTCGACACCGACACGCCCAAGAACACCGAGGAAGACCGCCGCATCACCGAGCGCCTCTACGTGGCCGACCGCGACACGCGCATCCGCCAGGAGATCCTGCTCGGCATGGGCGGTCCGCGCGCGCTGGCGGCGCTGGGGTATCATCCGCGCGCCTACCACATGAACGAAGGGCACTCGGCCTTCATGGTCCTGGAACGCATCCGCCACCTCTGTCTGACCCGCGGGCTCAGCTTCGCCGCCGCCCGCGAGGTGGTGCGCGGCGACAGCGTCTTCACCACTCATACGCCCGTGGACGCCGGCAACGAACGTTTCTCCGCCGAACTCATGCACCGCTATTTCGACGAGCTGGCGCGGCGCATCGGCGTCAGCCGCGACGAGCTGATGAACCTGGGCACCCGTCCGGGAACGTCCGGCGATTTCGAGCTGACGCTGCTGGCGCTGAACCACGCCATGCGCAGCAACGGCGTCAGCCGCCTCCATGGCGGCGTGTCGCGCGCCATGTGGCAGTTCAACTGGAAAGGCGTGCCCACGGAAGAAATCCCCATCGGCTACATCACAAACGGAGTGCACCTGAACAGCTTTGCGGGGCGCCCCGCGGCGGCGCTGCTCGCAACGGCGGTGGGCGCGGACTGGAGCGCGTTGCCGCCGCAGTCGCCGCAATGGCAAAAAGTGGAACAGATCGCCGACGCCGATTTCTGGCAGGCCAAGCAGGAGCAGAAAAAAGCCCTGTTGGAGCTGCTCAAGAAGACGTCGCCCAAGGCGTTCCAAAAAGCCTCCTCCGAATGGAAACAAGCGCCGCTTGTGATCGGTTTCGCGCGCCGTTTCGCGCCCTACAAACGCGCCACGCTCGTCCTCGCCGATCTGGCGCGGCTGACGAAGATCCTCTCGGATGCCCGGCGTCCCGTGATCCTCGTTTTTTCCGGCAAAGCCCATCCGGCCGACACGCAGGGCAACGACCTGATCCAGAAAGTCGTGCTCGCCAGCCGAAACGAACTTCTCGGCAAACTCTTTTTCATCCCCAACTACAACCTCGACATCGCCAGAACCATGGTGCAGGGCTGCGACGTGTGGCTGAACACGCCGCGCCGCCCCTACGAAGCCAGCGGCACCAGCGGCCAGAAAGCGGCCCCCAACGGCACGCTCAACCTGAGCGTGTCCGACGGCTGGTGGTGCGAAGGCGACAACGGCCTCAACGGCTGGACCATCGGCCCCCGCGTCACCTCCATTCACGACGCGCCCGCCGAACAAAGCGACTACGCCGACGCCGAAAGCCTCTACGCGCTGCTGGAAGACGAAGTGGCGCCGCTCTACTTCGAACGCGCCGGCGACGGCCTCCCCCACGGCTGGATCGCGCGCATGAAAAACAGCATTGCCACGCTGAGCCCGCAGTACAGCAGCGCACGCATGGTGCGCCAGTACTTCGAAGAATGCTACCGGCCGGCCGCGCAGCGCCACGTGAAAATGCGCGCCCAAAACCGCCTGCTGCCCCGCACGCTCGCGGCCTGGAAAGCCGACGTCGGAGCGCGCTTCGCCGGCGTGCGCATCGATCAGATCCAGGTCCAGGGGCTCGTGCAAAACGCCGTGGCCTGCACCGATCCGCTCAGCGTCACCGCGTACGTGGTGCCCGGCGCCATGAAACCCGAAGAACTGCAGCTCCAATTCGTGGCCGGACGCAGCGACGAGCGCAACTTCATCGAAAAACCCGACGTGCTCGCGCTCTCCTGCACCGGCAGCGACGACCAGGGGCGCCTCGTCTATCAAGGCGCCTACACCCCCACCCACAACGGCCGCTACCTCTACGGCCTGCGCGTCCTCGCCTACAGCCCCGATCTTGACAACCTGTTCGACACGGGCCTGATCCAGTGGGGCTAACGATCTCTCTTGCCACAGAAGTACAACGGCTGTCTCATCTTCCCATTTGAGAAGATGAGACAGCCGTTGTTGTTATGACAGGTCACGTTCTATGGGATGATATGATGTTTTTTTACAACACCTAGAATCCATAGAACTTTAATATACTGTTTTTAAAAGCCGTTTCATTGTGGCGTACATGCAACAGATTCTGCGCCGCAAGGACTTTTGTCCGGCGCAGTTCCGGCGCGCTGCGCATCTCTTCCATTGCTCTCGCATAATCATCGGCCGATGCATCCTGTCCCACGAGCCAACCGGTTTGATCGTTGATAAAATCGCTGATGCCACCGATGTCGGGCGCAATTGTGGGCAAGCCGGCTGCAGCAGCTTCGAGGAAAACATTGGGCAGGCCGTCATACGCGCTGGTGTAGAGAAAGCAGAAGCACTCTTTGACCGGCAGAGAGACAAAACCACTATATTTTCCGCCAAGAGTGACGTTCGGCAGAGATTTGAAAGAACTGTACAGGTGTCTGTCCTCTTCCGCATACGGTTCACCATAAACGAAGAAATGAGTCTCGGGCATTTTTTTGACGATTTCCAGCAAAAGCTCCGGGCGTTTTTGCTGGCAGAAGCGCCCGGCCCAGAGAACGGATTTCCCGCTGCAAAAAGGATTTTCCCCATCGGAAGGCGCAAAATCCATACGCCCATAAACCGTACTGAAAAGCGCAAGGGGCGCGCCGTACTTTCTGTGCCAGACGCGGGGCATAACGGCGTTGTCCGTGCTGATTCCCGATACGATCGGCAGCATTGCCGTAAAAAATAGAGTCGTATATCCTACATCCGAGCCATCTTTGCGTTTTTCGTCGCAATAAAACGTAGCATAGAGCTTCATGTATTGTTTCAGGGCGGCAGCGTAGTCGATGAAAGTCTCATAGCCCAGCTGCGACAGCATACAGTGAACGGCCTTGGGCTGGAGCTGCAGCAGGATGCGAGCCAGAAGAAGCTTCTTGTCCTCGTTGAAAAATCCGTCGGCCGCGTTGCCGAGGTCGACAAAATCCACGTTCTCGGCCAGCCGGTTTCGCCATGGCGACGGGCAGGGCAAAGTGCTGATCACAAGGATCTTTTTGCCTTGTCCCGCCAAAGTGTTGGCGAAGTTGATCGTCATCAGATCGGCGCCGCCGGGTACAAGCCACGGCACGAGGTACACTGCATCGTAACGTTGCCCCTTTATGGGATTGTACAAAAGGGCGAAGAGTCGGCCGAGACGGTCGTCCGAAACAAAACGGCATTCATAAAGCGGCGGGTTCACGTCAGGATGAAGCGACGAGTCGAGCCGCGAGATTTTTTTGAGCGCCGCAACGCATTCGGCCATGCTGACGGAGGGAAAATTTTCCGGCGCCGACTTTTCTGTCTGCGGGGCAGCTGGCGACGTCGGGACGGCCGGCGTCGGCCGTTTGCTTCTGACATGCTCTCCAACCGAACGGGCCAGCGTCAGAAAAGACCACGCAAAAGCCTTTGCCGGCGGTTGCAGGTCGTCGGGCAATTTGGAAATCAGTTTTTTAGCCGCTGGTTTAAGAAAAGCGTAGAGCCGTGATTTTCTTCGGGCAGGTTTTACAACATCGGCAAGATCGGCAGAAGCGACCGGTTTTTGAGAGATGTTTTCCGACGGATTGTCTCGCAAAATGGGGGAGGACGGTTCATACACTGGCGATTCCAGCTGATCAAACAAACGGCTCGGACGAATCAAAGACTTGCTGGCAGATTCTCTTACAAGTACTGATCCTTGTCTTTTGCGCCGATAGAACATGAATGTATGCGGAACTGTAACGTGTTCGAACCCGGCGGCTATTGTTTCGGTATTCCAATGCCAATCCTCGTAACCAAAACCGTTTCCAGTTGACTGGTAAGGAATTTGTATAAATACGTGTCGAGGAGCTACCGTTTGTACAATGAGAGGATGTTGTGTCAGGAGGTCATATCTTGTATAATCGCCATATCTTATATTACCTACTCTATACATGTAATAGTCGGACTCAAATCCGATATGTATGTTTGCATGTGTAATAATATATGGCTGAGCTTGACAGCATACTACGCTTTCGTAGACGAGGTTTTCAGAATAATAATCATCCCCATCATGAATGGAGATGAAATTCCCCTTGGCAGCCTGTATTCCCTCATTCCGTGAAATGGGAGCGCTGCATTGATGCACGCGCAGGATCTGATCGTCCTTGCGCACGGCAAAATGTCCGGCGACGACCGATTCGGTCACGGGATCGGCGTTGTCCAGAACGAGCACCAGCTCGACGCTGAGCCCGCGCTTTTCGGCGTAGTCCCGGCACATGCCGACCGACATCAGCGTTCGGTGCGCCAGATAGCCTTCGTTATGAAAGGTCACAAGGCAGCTGGCGTCATAGTGATTCTGCGGCGATGTCTGTTTTGTCGTTTCATTCATCGTCAAGGCTCCTCCGCCGGGCGTTGCCGGCAATGTTCTTCGTGAAGTTTTTCGTACAGTGTTGCTAGTTTTGCCGCTTCAGTGGAAATGTCGTAGCCGGCGGCGGCAAAGAAGCGTCCGGTGTTGGCCGTTCTTTCGTGCCGGGGCTGGATCAGGGCGGCCCACTCGGCGGGCGTTTC
Organism: Pyramidobacter sp. CG50-2; assembly: GCF_003612005.1. Lineage (NCBI taxonomy): Bacteria > Thermotogati > Synergistota > Synergistia > Synergistales > Dethiosulfovibrionaceae > Pyramidobacter > Pyramidobacter sp. CG50-2. Next base: position 1,208 of record NZ_RAWT01000013.1, on the reverse strand, counting down.
TTGCAGGCTGATATACTGCGCCAGGCCGGGGACGATGCGGGCTTCTTCTGTGATGTTCGCCGACAAAAGACAGGGCAAGCCCGACGCCTGAGCCTCGAGCGCGGCAAGGGGCAAACCTTCGTAAAGCGAGGGCAGGACGAAAACGTCCATCGCCTGAAGGAGCGCGGGGACGTCGTTTCGCACGCCCAGCCAGAGGACGGCTCCTTCGGGGACGAGTTCGCGGGCCTGGCGGCGAAGGGTTTCATGCAGTTCGCCGTCGCCGATCAGCATCAACACGGCGTTCTTGTGTTTGGCGTAAAACGCGGCAAAGATTTTCAGCAGAAAGGCCTGATTTTTTTGCGGGCACATGCGGCCGATGTGGCCGACCACAAGGCAGTCCGTACCGAGGCCAAGTTCGCCGCGGGCCCGTTCCCGCACCTCGGGGCGGAAACGGTACGGTCCCAGCGGCAGAGCGTTGCGGACCAAATGATAAGGATGTTTGATGCGCCCGCCGCGCGTGCCGAAAAGGAACCTGGCCGCGGCCTCCGAGCAGGCGCAGCGCACGTTGGCGCACAGGGGGATCAGCTTGAAGAGCAGGCTGTTCCTGATCCTCTTCGGGGCGGTGTCGCCGCTGCGGGTGTTGTGGCAGTGAACGATGCGCACGGGCACGCCGGCCGCCCGGGCCATGCCCAGATAAAACGGCGCGGCGTTGGGCAGATGACCGTGAACGATCGCGTACTCGGGATGCTCCGCGTAGAAGCGTCTCAGGAAGCGAAGATAGGGAACAAGCGCGGCGAGACGCAGCGGCGGGGCGACAAAGATCTTCGAGCCGTCTTTTTCAAGTCTGCGTCTGATCCAGAGGTCGGGCTCTTCATGCACGAGAAAATCGAATACGATTCGTTTTTTGTCTGTTGCGTCGTGATAGCGCAGGACAACGCCGGCAACGCCGCTGTCGGGCGTGAGCTTGTCGACGACCTGAAGGATCCGCAGCGGCCGCGCGCGCATTTCTCCCATGGCGTTTTCCATACCCAATAAAGCGGGAATCATGGTTGAGCCTTCTTGCCGTCCATAAAAGCGGCGTACCGGGCATGCGTTTCCGCCGGCGTGCCGTCGGCCCGGACGCGTCCGCCGTCGATCCAGATGGAGCGGTCACAGAAGGCTTCGATCTGTCCCAGCGAGTGGGAAACGATGACGATAGTGGCGCCGCACTCCTTGATCTCGCGCAGGCG
>NZ_RAWT01000120.1:0-391 GCF_003612005.1 Pyramidobacter sp. CG50-2 | reverse complement strand
CAAGCTTCTTTTAATTCAGATTTAATGCAACGGGGTACCGGATGTTGCGTTGCATTTACCTTGAAGAATTTCATTATTTTTTAATGTATGATACCTCTATCATTCATTTTAAATCTTTATTGTGGTTTTAAATCATATCAGGTATAATGTGACAAACAAGTTTCAAGTTTACTTAAAAGTTTTGTAACGAAGGGCGCTTTTTCCAATGAGGATCGTTTGAAAACCGCGAAATGGTCCGAGCGGGATCGAATTTCCACCACGGGGAGCTCCCCAACTAAACCGAGAAAGGGGAAAGAAAAATGAAAAAACGCAACAGGGGTAAATTTTCAGAGTAAATGCAACCTCGTCAAAGTAAATGCGACGGGGTTGCATTTACTTTGACAGGACAAAA
>NZ_RAWT01000104.1:0-995 GCF_003612005.1 Pyramidobacter sp. CG50-2 | reverse complement strand
GTTCCCGTCGTCACCGTCAAAGCCGACCCGAACCTCGGCCAGAACATCGACATCAGCAACAACACGTCGATCACCAACCTGTCGGCCGGGTTCAACGTGAAAGCGGGGGCGAACACCGGAGCGATCCAGGCCGGCAACACCCTTGAATTCGCCGGCAAGAACTACGTGGAAGCCGAGTACGACAGCACGGCCAAGAAGATGACCATCGGCCTCGACGACGCCACCAAGAACAAGATTGACAACCTCAGCACCACCATCAACAACGCGTCCAAATGGACCATCAAAGACGGAGAGACGCCGGCGGGCGAGAAAGAAATCAACAGCACCACCCCGCTCGTCGTCAAAGGCGAAAACGGCGTCACTACCAAAGTCGACACGGGCGGCCTCACCATCGGCCTGGACGGTTCGACGCTGAGCAGCACCATCAACAACAGCTCCACCGTCATCACCAACGTGCAGGCAAAGTTCAAGATCGCCGGCGACAGCACCGGTCCGCAGGAAGTGACCGTGGACAAGACCGGCACACAGACCGTGAAATTCGCCGGCGACGGCAACATCATCGAATCCGAAGTCGGCACGAGCGGCGTGAAGTACAAGGTTAACACCACGAACCTGAACACCGCCATCAACAACCAGATCGCCAACAACCTCACCATCATCGGACACACCACCGACATTAACGCCCTGAAAGCCGGCTTCACCGTCAGCAACGAAGCCGGAACGAAACAGGACATCACCCTCGGCGGCGCGTCCAAAAAGAACATTCAGTTCAAGGGCGAGACAAACAAGATCCTCGTCGAAGTCGCCAACGCCTCCGACGGAGCCACCGTCACCGTCAAAGCCGACCCGAATCTCGGCCAGCATATCGACATCAGCAACAACAACGCCATCACCACCCTGTCGGCCGGCTTCAACGTAAAAGCGGGGGCGAACACCGGAGCGATCCAGGCCGGTAACACCCTCGAATTCGCCGGCAAAAACTACGTGGAAGTCGA
>NZ_RAWT01000012.1:0-52740 GCF_003612005.1 Pyramidobacter sp. CG50-2 | reverse complement strand
GAGGGCGTCGGCGCGGATAATCCCGTGCAGTTCGCCGACGCGGCATCGGGCGTGACTTTTGTCGCTCTGCCCGAGACGTCGGGGATCGAAGAGGGCGTACTGTACGACTATGAGCCGATCATCGCCGCCGACTACACGGGCGACTCCAGCGCGTTCGGCCGCAACTGGTATTTCGTGGACGTCAAGCGGCACGAAACACCGACGGCCGACACCGCCATCGCCCAGGCTGCGCTCGACTACGCCGCCGCGACGGCGCGTCTGGAAATCGACAGCCTCAACAAGCGCCTCGGCGAACTGCGCGACTACGACGCCCCCGAAGGGTTCTGGTTCCGTTACAAGCGCGGTGAGATGGAGGGCGACGGCGTCTATTTCAAGGATAAATACAACTTTTATCAGCTGGGCTGGGACCGCAAGCGCGAGACTGATCGCCGCGGCGTATGGCGTTATGGTCTGGCGGCGCACTACGGCGACAATTCCGCCGATTACGCCAAGGGTAGCGGCAGCATCGACAGTTTCGGCGCGTCCGTTTACGCCGGCTGGACGGGGAAGCTCGGGCACTATGCCGATTTCGTGCTGAAGTACAGCCATCTTGACAATGATTTCACCGTGTACGCTTCCGACGGCACGGCGAAGGGCGGCTACAACAACTGGGCCATGAGCGTGTCCGCCGAGTACGGTTACAAGTTCGACCTGGGGCGGCGCTGGATCCTTGAACCTCAGAGTCAGCTGGTGTATACGCATATTTTCGACGCTTCGTATGCGACCAGCAACGGCATCGAGGTCAGACAGGACGGCGTGGACAGCCTGATCGGGCGTCTCGGTTTCCGTCTCGGCCGCGAGTTCGGGGAGAAGGGGCAGGGCGGTTACGGCAAGTGGTACGTGAAAGCCGATCTGCTGCACGAGTTCTGCGGCGACCGTGAGGTTAGCCTCTACGGGGCGCACGGCCAGACGTTGCGCAAGTACGAGGACGGCGGTGACACGTGGTTCGCGGCGGGGATCGGCGCCGACGTGACGATGGGGAAGAACTCGTTCTTCTACTGCGACGTGGAGAAATCCTTCGGCGCCGATATCGAGACGAACTGGCAGGTCAACCTCGGCGTGAGGTGGGAGCTCTAAAACAGGATCGTTAGCGCACGCAAAACAAAGCGCGCCCGCGAAAAAACTTCCGCGGGCGCGCTTTGTTTTGCGGCTGAAAGGCCTTTCTTTTGTTTCACGGGATGCGGCGGAGCGGCTCAGCCGCGGCGGAACGTGGCGACGCCCGCGGCGAGGAGCAGCGCGGCGATGACTGCGCCGGTCGCAAGCCCCATGACGCCGGATTCTTCGCTGTCTTTCAGCACTTCCTCACGGCTGAGAATGCCTTCCAGAACGCACGGCGCCTGATCGGGCGCGGGATGGAGCGCGCCGTCCTTCTGAACGGCCTTCACCGTGACCTGGCGGCCGCCGAGGTCGGAGATGCGGTAGGAGAAGCGCAGCGCGCCGCGCACGTTGCCCTTGGAGCGCGACAGATAGCGCTCGCTGCCGAGGAGCTTGCCGTACGTTACCAGTCCGGCGCGCGCGAGTTCCCCGCCGTCGAACTCCCGGCAGAACGCCGGCGTCGGCAGGGTCCTGAGCAGTTCCGGCGCCAGGACGAAGGCGCCGAGCTTGGCTTCGCCGACGAGCGCGCGGCTGCCCAGCGCTCCGGAATAGATTTTCTTCCACTCGTATTTGTTTTTGCCGTCCGTACCGACTCTTTCGTAACGTTCGGTCAGGCGCTCGGCCTTGGGCGAGGGCAGCGTGACGTTCAGCTCTCCGTCCACCGCCGGCGCGGTCATCTCCAGAACGCCGCCGCACACGACCAGGCGGCCTTCGTTTTCCGGCAGGACGGCCGGCTCGCCGAGGAACGCGGCGGCGGCCAGCTGCTCCTGCGCTTTCGGCATGTCGTTATGCATCTTCCAGACGAGAGCGCCCGTTCCGATTCCCAGCAGGACCAAAACGGCGCCGATGATTTTCTTCATGAAGCTTCCTCCTTCGTCGATGTTGTGATGGGGCCGGCGTTTCGAAAAAACGATTGTAGTGTAGCAGAAACATACCGGCCGGTCATCGCCCAAAGGGGTGAAGCGGCGCCGGCCGCGGGCGGATGGGCAAGCTCGTTTTTCACGCGGCGCTGCGAAGGCGCCGCCGTTTTTATGGTATTATGAACGAAGATCGGCTATAATTTTCGAACGATCGTGTGATTGCGGGCTGAGTGTTGCGGTCCGAACAGAGGAGGAATTTCATCATGCACGTGTTCGCTTTTTTGCTGGCGGCCGCCGGAGCGGCGCTGTCCCTGTGTTACAGCGGCTGTCTCGCCATGATCATGGAAAGCGGTTTTGAGCTTGGCTGGTTGAAGGACTTCGCTTCGCTCGATCCCAAGTCGATGTGCGTCGTCGCTTCTTCCGTTCTGGCGGTGCTGGGGGCGCTGCTGGTCCTGTTCAGGAAAAAGCTTGCGGCGCTGCTGCTGTTCGCGGCGGCGGGGATCTCTTTGTACTGCGAGTTCAGGCTGAAAATCGTCTATCCCTACGTTCGCGCTTCGGCGGTGCTGTTCGCGGCGGCCGCACTGATGGGCATGAAGGTCCGCGGCGCGGAGGACGAATACGGAGACGAGGAATATGTCGGCAAGGAGCCGGAAATGGCCGATCCCGCTCCGGCGACGGCGCTTGACCGCGAAGTGAAAGATGAGCTCGCCGCGGCGGAGGAGGGAATGCCGGCCCCGAAGGCGGGCTGTTCGCGCCTCTGGGGGTTCCTGCTGGCGTTGGCGGCGGCAGGTTATACGCTCTGGCAGAGCGGCATGTGGCCGGTCGTGCAGGCGCACTTCGTCGATCTCGAATGGTATAAGAATCTTCCCTCGCTCGACGCCAAATCGTTAAGCGCGCTTGCCGCGGCGGCTCTGGCCTTGTTGGGCGGCCTGCTGGCGCTGGCGAAGCGTGCCGGCGCTACGCTGTTTTTGACCGTTGCGGCCGTGGTCTGCGCGGTGGCCCAGCTTCACTGGGACGTCTGGTTCCCCGCGTCCTGGGGGGCTTTTGTCCTCTGCCTTGTCGCCGGCGCGGTTTCCTGGCCCGGTGCGGCGGTGGACGCGGCCCGGGCGGGACGCCGTTACACGTCGGCCTATGTTTTCGCCTTTATTTTCGCGCTGGCGGCTGCGGCTATTTCGCTTTATCAGAGCGGGGCGTGCCGCGTTCTTGGCGAAAAGTTCGGCGGCGGTTTCTGCCTGGCCGCGCTGGGTGATCTGGACGCGAAGACGCTGTGCGCCGCGGTGACGGCGGCGCTTGGCCTTGCGGGCGGCCTGCTGGCGCTCTGCGGCCTGCGCTTTTCCACCTGGCTGCTGCTGGCGGCGATGTTCGTCTCGCTGGGGGGCGAACTGATCTGGCCTGAGTATTACGCGTTCTCATGGATCGCGCTGCTGCTGTACGCGCTCTCCGCGCTGCTGAGCAGCGCGCTGGTGAGGGCCGGTGAGGAAACGCCCGTGAAGAAACTGCCGCTCTCCGTCGCCGTGATCGCCATGATGGCGGCGGCCGGAGCCGGCGGCGCCGCCGTGTGGTATTACGACAAGGGCGTGATGGCAGAGAGGTTCCGCGACGCCCGTGCCAACGATCCCGCCTATCAACAGATCGCCGAAGAGGTGAAAGCGAAGGACGCGAGGATCGCCGAAACGGACGGCAAGGTGCGGGAGCAGATGGGGCTCGTGGCCGAGCGCGAGCAGAAGATCGGCGAGCTGACGGCGGTCAGTGCCGCCAAGGACGAAGAGATCAGGAAACTGACCGCTCAAAGCGCCGCGCGCGACGAACGGATCGCGGCGCTGAACGCCCGGCTTGAGCGGGCCAAGACGGAGCTGGCCGCGGCGCAAGCCGAGTCGAGACGGAAGTTCATCTACCTGCGCGGCAGCAACAACGTGCGCGACGTGCCGAACGCCGACAAAGGGTCCAAAGTCATCGGCCGCCTCAGCAACGAAACGGCCGAAGTCGTCGGCTCGCAGGGCGGCTGGTATCAGGTGAAAGGCTCCTTCGGCGCCGGCTGGGTCTTCGGCAAAAACGCCGTGATGCTGGATCTGGGCAGATAAAACTTCAAAGCGGAGAACAACGGCGAAGAAGCCGCCTCGATCGAGATTTTGAGGCGGCTTCTTTCTTTTGGGACCCCCGGCGGGGAGCGGGGGCGCTTTCCCATCGGCGGGCGGCGGTGCTACAATATGAAGCGGCAAACAGAAACAGAGTGAAGGCGGTCGATAGAAGTGAAGAAACTGATAACGGCGATGTGGCTGATCTGGCTCTGCGTCCCGGCCTGGGCGCGGCCGGAGGAGATCTTCCGGCTCGAGATCCCCGCGGCGGCGGGCGGCATGGCGCGTGCCGTCCGCCCCAACGGACAGACGAAAGATCTCGGCAAAGTGCTGCGCGTGCCCACGGCCACGCGATATCCCGGCTACACGGCCAGCGCCTGGGCCGAACCCGGCACCGTGGCGGCCACGGCGGTGAACGCGATCCACCTGACGGTTTCCGTGGAGAACGAAAAGGGGCGCATCGTCAGCCTTGTGCCGGCGGAGACGATCGCTCCCGCGGCGGGCGCGTCGGCGGCGTTCGTGATCGACTGTCCGGCCGGTGCGGGGCTGTTCGGCGGCTGGGCGCCGGTGGTGGGCGACCGGGCGCGCGTGCGCCGCGCTGACGGCACGCTGCGCGAGCTGACGGCGGCTCAGCTGCCCGAACCCGGCGAGACGCTGGTGGTGTCGGTGACGGAAGACCTCGACGGACCCTACATGTTCGACTTCGAAAACCGCGCCGGCGGCGAGGTGCGGGCGTACTGGCGCGGCGGCGGCAAGGCGATCGCCTCCGTGGAGCGCCCCTTCCGTGGCGTGGGACGCTTCGGCGGCAGCAAGTTCCAGCGCCGCAGCGCCCTGCGCGCCAATCATTGCGGCGTGATCTGCGTGAGCACGAGCGACGTCGGCGACATCGGCGGCTTCCAGATCATTCCTTACGAGCATTCGTTCTCGCCGGAAATGAAATCGGCGTGGGAGAAGACGCAGTGGATGATCGTTCGTTCTCTCGACGGCGAAAAGATGACGGCGCGCGCGCCGCTTTTCAAGGGCGTTTTCACGCCGGGAGCGCAGGCGCTGGAGAAGCTGTGGGATTTCTGGTCCACGTACGGCCGCCGCTCGCTGGTGATGTGCCGCGTCGACGGCGGCGAATGGCGGCGTTTTAACGCCGCAGCTGGCAAGGATGATCACGCCTTCGACCATATCACGCATCTGCGCATCTACGCGCCCTTCACCAGGGAACCGGGCAGGAAGACGCATCTGGGCGACTTCCGCTGAACGTTGCGGAAAAAACGTAAAACAAAAAGGAGTTCACGAAAATTTTTCGGTGAACTCCTTTTTTAATCGGGCAGAAACGGCTTGAGCTTGGTCGCGAGCCGGCGCCACAGCGGCGCGCAAAGGCGCGCGAGGCGGCTCCGCTCGTGGAACAGCCCCCAGCCGGCCAGCAGGGCCGAAACGGCGAGCAGCGGATGATCCGCGCAGAACTGCAGCAACCCTGCGGCCGGGTCGACGTAAACGAAGCGGAAAAACCGCTCGCCCGTCAGGCGCGCCACCAGCGGCGCGAGGAACAGGCGCATCACGGCGTAATAACAGCACAGCGACAGCGGCGCCAGCACGGCGATCAAGCGGATGAAGCGGCGGTTCTCGTCCAGCGCCTGCTGCGAGATGGCCCGCGCGTAACATTCCGTGCCGCTGCCCATGAAGCGGTAAGCCCAGCGCTGCCACCGGCCGAGCCCCTGCACGCTCCGGTCGATCCGGGCGCAGGCTTCCCGGTAGACGCGCGCGAAGATCTGCACCTCGATGAAGCGCACCAGGTTGAAGCCGAATTCGCCGTAGATCTCCCTGACCTTTTTGAGCGGAAAGTCCCAGCGGGTGAAGTAGTAGTAAAGATTCTGCATGGCGATGCCGAGCGAGAGGGCGCGCACCACGAATCCCAGCGAGGCGACGCTGATCACGTGCAGGCGCGCCAGCGCGTAGCCCGTCAGGAAGACGACGAGCGTCGTGAAGGACTTGAAGAGGCTGACAATCACCAGTTCGAGAAAGCGCCGCCGCACCTGCTCGGCCACGCGCTGCTCCCGCGCCCGCCGCATCACCGTGTCGTCGATGTAATCGGGGATCGCGCGCGTGATCCGGTCGAACCAGCCGTCGTAGCGGCGGACGGGCAGCGGCGCGGCGGGCGCGGCGGGGAAATATTTCTCCACCAGAAAGACGCTGAGCCGATGTGACAGGCGCTGGCGCAGCAGAATAAAGCCCAGCGCGCTCAGAAGCAGCGAATGGGCGACGACGAAAGAGATCAGTGAGGAAAGGAAATTCAGCACAGCGCACCTCGGAAGACGAAAAGTCGGCTTGCCGCCGCGGCAGTTTGTTCCATTTTACACTGAGCTTTCGGAAATTGCGATTTTTCCCCAAGGAACGGAGGATCCCGGCGCAAGCTCTGCGGCACAAAGGAAGAGCGCCCGCGAACAGGTTCGCGGGCGCTCTTCCTGTATGAAGCGAAAACGTGCCGCGCGGAACATACAGCGGCGGCCGTCAATGATAACGAAGCGAGCTGAGGATACGTTCCGTTTCGGGAGTGTCGCCGTCCTTGACGATCTGCGTGACGAACCACGCGCCGTTTTCGATCGCGAAGCGGAAACGGCTTTTCGTCTCGGTTTGACTGCGCGAGTCTTTGCCCGCGACGGTGAACGAGCAGGAACCGTCCGCCGCGGCGGAGACGGCGCTGGTTTGGGCGCCGCCTTCGCGAAGCTGCTCGGCAAGGTATCCGGCGACCGTCTGCGGATCGAGGTCAGCCTTTTCCCGAGCGCTGGCCACCGCCTGAGCCGTCAGCGTGATCACGGTCTTTTTGTTGGCGGCGGTCAGCGTTACGCTGTCGTCGGCGCGGACTGCGGCGTCCCATGTTTCGGGAAAGACGACGGTCAGCGCTTTGGTGCGGATCTCCGTAGCGGAGGCCGAACGGGCGCACAGCATGACGATGAACAGCGCCATCAGTTTTTTCATGAAAACCCCTCCCGGGCACATCAATTTTGTCTTTGCGCCTGCGGTGCGCCGCGCGCTCATTCTTCGTCGAGCACCTTGACGTAATAGCCGTCCTTGCGGCGGTAGGCGCCGTGAATCTCGGTGTCGAAGCCGGGGAACAGTTCGCCCGTCTCGCAGAGCATGTTCAGGTAATCCAGCACGGCGGCGCTCTTCTCGGTGACTTTCTCGCCGGGCATGACCAGCGGCACGCCGGGCGGGTAGGGCAGGATCATGTCGGCGCTGACTTGGCCGAGCAGTTCCGCCAGCGGCACCTCGTGCGTTTCGCCGCGCAGGTTTTTCTGAAAGGCCTGGTACGGCGTGTATTCCATCTCCGGCAGATCGTCGTAGGCGTGGTACATCAGCTTGGGCAGGTCGCGTTTGCGCATCACGCGGTGCAGGCCGCGCGTGAGCTGCTGCAGCGACATGTTCATGTAAAACACGGGATCGAGCTTGAACAGGTCGGGCATGGCCTCGCGGATGGGAACGTCGTTGTCGTAGTCGCGCTTGAAATCCTGAAGCGCTCGCAGCAGCGCCTTGGTGCGCAGCTCGTCGACGCCGAGCGCGAACAGGAACAGCATGTGGTACGGCCCCGTCTTCTCGGTGACGACGCCGTGATTGTTGAGGTAGCGCGACACCACGGCGGCGGGGATGCCCTCTTCCATGAGCTGTCCCGTGGGATCCATGCCGGGCGTGAGCACGGAGACGCGGATCGGGTCGAGGTAGTTGAAGTCCTCGTCGGCGCCGAGGAAACCGTGCCAGCGTTCGCCGCGGGAGATGGGCCAGCATTTGGTCTCGGAAATGTCGTCGGGCTGCCAGCACTTGAAGAACCACGTGCTGCATTCGTCGTGCAGGCGCGCCAGCTCGCGGCGGAAAGTCATGGCGCTGTCGATGGAGTTCTGCAGCAGCCGCCGTCCCTGGTTGCCCGTCATCATCGCCGCGCCCGTCTCGGCGCTGGCGACGATGGGATAGTTGGCCGAGGTGGTGGTGTGCATCATGTAAACCTCGTCGAGCACGGATGCGTCGTACTCGCCCTTGACGTGAACGTAACTCGCCTGCGCGAAGGAGGCCAGCATCTTGTGCGCCGACTGCGTTTCAAAAATGGTCTTGCCGGCCGTCGCTTCGCCGCACATGCCGAACTTGTTCTCGTAGATTTGGTTGAACGGCGCGTAGGGCGACCAGGCGCTGTCGAAATGAATTTTTTTCACCGGCAGGTTGGCCTTGATCCAGCTGCAGTCGTAGAGCAGCCCGTCGTAAGTGCTGTCGCTGATGACCGCGTAGGTGGGCCAGGTGGCGTCGTCGCGCTGGGAAAGTTTGTAATGGATGGCCTCGGACGTGAACTCGTCGGCGGGGATGCCGCCGATCATGCCGTAGGCGTTGCGCGTCGGCAGCAAATAAATGGGCACCACGTCGCACATCATCAGCAGGTGCGTCATCGACTTGTGGCAGTTGCGGTCGATCAGCACCGTGTCGCCCTGCGACACGCAGTACATGCCGACGATCTTGTTGGCCGTGGACGTGCCGTTGGTGACGATGTAGCTGCGGTCGGCGTTGAAGGCGCGGGCGATCAGCTCTTCGGCGTCTTTGTGCACGCCGGTGTGTTCCAGCAGCGAGCCCATGTCGGGCACCGACACCGACGTGTCGGCGCGGAAGGCGTTGGCTCCGTAGAATTTGTAGTAAGCCCAGCCCATGGCGTGATGGCGGAACGCCGAGCCGAGCAGGTGCCCCGTGGTACAGAAGGTGTTCTTCTTCGCGTCGGCGAACTTGAACAGCGCGCGCGTGAACGGCGGCAGCAGCAGCTCGAAATAGCGGCGCACGGCGCGGTCGATTTTCGCCGCGGTTCTCTCGGCGTTGCGGCAGGGCAGCGGCACGAAGGCCAGCGTCAGTTTGTCCTTGTCCGGCGGCTGCAGTTCCTTGGCGGCCCCCGGGCTGGTCAGAGCGAAAAAGGGCAGGCGCTCGTTCAGTTCCCCCATAGAAGCGTACAGTTCGCCGCCCATCGTGTCCCAGTCGATGATCGCGCCGGCGGCTTCGGGGCGCTGCTCCAGCATGTCGACAAGGCTTCCCTCCAATTCCGGACGCTGCAGGCGGTAGCCTTTATTTTCCAGTTCTTCGAAAAGCTCGGCGGTTTCGGGGCTGTCGAAAATCGAATCCGAAGCGCGGTCGAGCAGCAAGAGGACGTTCATCTCGCCCCCCCTTTCTGGGAAGATCGGTGATCGTTACGTGGTACTTTATAAGCGCTTTCGCCTCAAAGCGCAAGGGCGGAAATCGGAAAAATCCGGCGGCGCGAAAATTTCATGCGGCGCGAAGAATCGCCCCTCTTCCGCTTTCTCTGGAAGAAGGGGCGAAAATTCAGCAATAGGTTTATTTGTCTCATCTCTCCAGGGGCGGGCGAAAAAAGCCTTTTGCCCCAATTTGTTGCAACGGGGCGGCGCCTTACGGCGCGCCGCCCATGAAGCGTCCTTCGAAAGCCAGCAGCACGGCTTTCATCTTTTCGTCCATGGCCGCCAGCGCCGCTGCGCGCATCGCCTCCGGCACGCCGAAGCGGACCTGCGCCAGCGCGCCGGCCATGTCGGCCTGCGTATCGGTGTCGCCGTTGAGAAGCAGCGCTTTGGCGACGGCGTCCTCGTAGGACGAGCTTTCGAGGAAACAGCGCACGGCCTGGGGCACGCTGCCCTGGCAGGCGGCGCTGAACGCATAGCCCTGCGCCATGATCTGCGCTACTGGCGTGCTCAGGTCGCAGCCGAACGTCGCCTCGAGATAATTTTTCAGCTCGTCGTTGGACGCTCCCTGACGCAGCGTGAAAACGGCGGCGGCGATGATCTGCGCGCCCTTGACGCCTTCGGGATGCCCGTGCGTGTAAAGGGCGCTGGCGCGCGCCAGTTCAAGGGCCTCGTCGCGCGTGCGCGCCGCCCAGCCGACGGGGGAAACGCGCATGGCCGAGCCGTTGCCGAAGCTGTCGTTTCGGGCCAGCTCGCCGTTTTCGAGCCAGAGGCGGAAGCCGCGTCCATAGCCGCGGTTCGGATACGCGCGGCCCCATTCCATGTAGCCGCGGGCGAAGCGTTCCGCGCTGCGGTCGCCGCCGAGCAGCGTTTCCGCCGTGGCGAAAGTGAGGATCGAGTCGTCGGTGAAACGGCAGCCGCCGTTGAGCAGCGGCCGCGAACCGTCGTAACGGGAACAACGGCTCTCGTACTGAGCGCCGCAGAAATCGCCGAGAATCGCGCCGAGCATTTTTTCATTCCTCCTGTTTTGAGAGTGAAACCTCTGCGTCCTCCGCTGTGTTATGATTATTGTACCGCAGGATCGCCGTTTCGCGAAAGACGGCGCTCCATGAGGAGGCTGATCGATGAGAATCCTTCACACGTCGGACTGGCATCTGGGACGCAAGCTCTGCGGCCAGGAGCGGGCCGACGAATTCCGCCAGTTTCTCGACTGGCTGACGGATACGCTGATTTGCGAACGTGTCGACGCGCTCGTCGTGGCGGGGGACGTTTTCGATTCCTACACGCCGCCCTTGTGGGCGCAGAGCCTTTATTACCGTTTTCTCACGGGACTGTCGCGCACGCCCTGCCGCAGCGCGGTGATCGTGGCCGGCAATCACGATTCGGCGGCGCTGCTCGACTCGCCCCGGGAGCTGCTGGACCGTCTCGACGTCCACGTCGTGGGCGCGCCGGCGGCGGAGCCCGGCGCGGAGCTTTTCGAGCTGCCGGACGCGCAGGGGAAAACGGGCGCGCTGTGCTGCGCCGTGCCGTTTCTGCGCTCGCGCGACCTCTGCGGCGCGCTTGTCGGCGAAGACGCCGACGCGATTGCGCGCGCCGAACTGGAAGGCTTCGCGAAGCATTACGCCGCCGTGTGCGCGCTGGCCGAAACGCGGCGCGCGGGGCGCGATATCCCCGTCGTCGCCCTGGGGCACTGCTTTGCCGCCGGCGGAACCGTGCGCGCCGACGACGGCGTGCGCGACCTGGCGGTCGGTTCGCTGGGCGCGGTGCCGCTGTCGGCCTTTCCCGAAAACGTCGATTATCTGGCGCTGGGGCACCTGCACGCGCCGCAGATCTGCGGCGGGCTCGAGAGCCGCCGTTATTGCGGCGCGCCGCTGTGCATGGGCTTCGGCGAGGCGGGGCAGAAAAAGCAGGTCTGCGTCGTCGATTTCGACGGGCGCGCCGTTTCGGTGCGCGCGATCGACGTGCCCGTGTGGCAGGAGATCTGCCGCCTGAAAGGCTCCTTCGACGAGATCGCCGCCGCTTTGAGCGAACTCGAACGGTCCGGCTGCTCCGTCTGGGTCGAAGCGGACTGCGCCGACGAGGGCGCTCAGGGACTGAACGACCGTATCCGCGAGCTGAGCGGCGGCGCGGTGAAGATCCTGCGCGTCAAAGTGGCTGGCGCGGGGCCGGCGGACGCTTTTTCCGGCGCGGGCGACCTGAACGAGGACTGGTCGCCGCGCGAAGTCTTCAGGCTCTATCTGAACGAGCACCAGATTGAGGGCGCGGAAGCGGAGGCGCTGACGGGCGCGTATCTCGAGGCGCTCGAAGCCGTGCGGACGGAGGCGGCGCGATGAGACTGTGCCGCCTTCATTTCAAGAACCTCAACTCTCTCGCCGGAGAGTGGAACGTCGATTTCGAGTCGCCGGAATTCCGCGGCGGCCTGTTCGCCATCACCGGCCCCACCGGCGCGGGCAAGAGCACGCTGCTCGACGCCGTGTGCCTGGCGCTTTACGGCCGCACGCCGCGCCTGGAGCGCGTCAACACCTCCGGCAACGAGATCATGACCCGCGGCGAGCGCGAGTGTTTCGCCGAAGCGGTCTTCGAGATCGGCGGCGAGCGCTACAGCGCCTTCTGGTCGCAGAAAAAATCCTCCCGCAAGGGCGCGGCCCGGGAGTGGCAGGCGCCGAAGTGCCGTTTCTCGCGGCTCGGCGGCGGCGAAGAAGTGCTGGCCGACAGCGTCAGCTCCATGGCCAAAAAGGTGGAGGAAGTCTGCCGTCTCGATTTCGAGCGCTTCACGCGCACCGTCATGCTGCCGCAGGGCGGCTTTGCGGCCTTCCTGCAGGCCGACGGCGCCGACCGCGCCAAACTGCTCGAAGAGCTGACGGGCGCGGAAATCTACCGGCGGATCTCGCGCGAAGTCTACGACCGAACCAAGCGCGAGAGATTCGAGCTGGAGCAGATCCGTTCCTCGCAGGCCGAACACGCCCCGCTGGCCGAGGAAGTCCGCGCCGCGGCGCAGCGGCGCGCCGCCGTCAGCGAGACGCGCGAGAAGGAACTGCGCGCGCGGGAAAAAACGCTTCGGCAGGCGCTGGATTGGTATGACCGCCGCGACGCCCTCTCGGCGCGCCGGGCGGAATACGAACAGGCGCGTTGCGAACTGAACGGGGAGCAGACGGCTTTTGCGCCGCAGGCCGAGGATCTGGCGCGGGCCGAGCGAGCCGCGCAGGCAGGCGACCTTTACGCCGCTTTGACGCGCGGCCGCTCGCGCCTCGACGCCGCCGCCGGCGATCTGGAACGCCTCGAAAAAGACGCCGCCGCCGGCGCGCAGCGGCGCGAAGACGCGGAACGCCGGCGCGTCAGCGCCGCGGAGGATCTGGCGCTTTTGAAGAAAGAACACGGCGAGCAGGCCGAACTGTGGGCCAAAGTCCACGACCTCGACCGCGAGATCGAAAGTCACGCCCTGCGCTGCCACGAGCAGGAGACCCGCATCGCCGAGCTGGAAAGTTCCTTCGCCGCCGGCGACGCGCAGGACATCGCCGTGCTGGCCGAGCTGAATCAGTTCAAGTTCGAAGCCGAGGCGATGAACAAAAGCCTCGCCGGGGCGCGCGAAGAAAAGGAACAGGCGATGGTGGCCATGTACCGCGCCGACCTCAGCATTCTCAGTTCCCGCCTCGAAGAGGGCAAGCCCTGTCCGCTTTGCGGCGCCGTCCATCATCCCGCGCCCTATCAGCGCAGCGTGCTTCAGGAAGAAGAGTTGAAGCTCCATCAGAACGCCGAAAAAGCGGCGCGGAAAGTGACCGATCTGGAACGCAAGCTCGCCTCCATGCAGGAAAAGATCGCCGCCCGGCAGATGGAGCACAAGCGTCTTTCCACGATGGGGCAGACGGCGCAGCGTTCGCTCCAGGACGCGCGCGAAACGCTGGCTCGCGGACAGGAAAATCTGGAAGCGCGCCAGCGGGCGCGGCGCGAGCTGTTCGGCGAACGCCGTCCCGAGGCGGAAGCCGCGAAGCTGAAAGAAAAACTTGCCGCCGCCGAGAGCTCGTTGGCCGAGGCGGACGCGCTCCGCCATCAGAGCGCCCTCGACGCCGCCCGTACCGAGACCGAACTGGCAGGCGTGCGCGAAGATCTGGCGGCGCTGAGCGTCGAGCTCGCCGCAGCTCAGGCGCAGTTTGCCGAGAGATTGAAGCGCCTCGGCTTTGCGGAAGAATCCGCGTGGCGGGCCGCCGCGCTTTCCGAAGAAGTTGTCGCGGCTCTGCGCGCTCGTCTCGAAGAATTGCAGCGGCGCGAAGAAGCGCTGCGCTCGCAGGCGCTGCTGCTCGACGAGGAAGAGCGCGCGCTCGGTCCCGCGCCCGAGCTCGCCGCCGCCGACCTTACGGCCGCGCTCGAGGCGTGCGGAAACGAGCTGACCGAGCTGCTCAAGAACCGCGGCGCCGACGAGCAGATGCTGCGCCACGACGACGAATGTCGCCGCCGTCTGGGCGAGCTGCGGGAAGCCGAAGCGCGCCGGCGGAAAGTCTACGAACTCTGGAGCGACCTCAACGACCGGATCGGCTCCGCCTCCGGCGACCAGTTCAGCCGCTACGTGCAGGGCCTCACCTTCCGCCGCCTCGTGCGGGCCGCCAACCTGCAGCTCGAACAGCTTTCCGAGCGTTACCGCCTCAAGGTGGCGGCCGACGACGCCCTGCGCCTCGACGTCGTCGACCTCTGGCAGGGCGGCGAAGTGCGCACCTCGCGCAACCTCTCCGGCGGCGAGAGCTTCATCGTCAGCCTGGCTCTGGTTCTGGCCCTGTCGCACGGCATGAGGGAAGTGAAAGTGGACTCGCTGTTCCTCGACGAGGGCTTCGGCACGCTCGACGAAGAAACGCTGGAGACCGTGCTCGACTGCCTGAACCGCCTGCGCGAGAGGGGCAAGCTCGTCGGCGTCATCTCCCACGTGAAGACGCTGCGCGAACGCATCGACGCGCATCTCACGCTCACGCCCGGCCCCGGCGGCCACAGCCTGCTGAGCGGTCCCGGCTGCTCGCGGCTGGGCTGACTCTTGACCGGCGGCGGCCGGAGGAGTATGATTCTTTTCGCACCATCACAATCGAACTTCAGGGCAGGGTGAAAGTCCCTACCGGCGGTAAAGCCCGCGAGCCGCAAGGCATGATTCGGTGAGATTCCGAAGCCGACAGTACAGTCTGGATGGAAGAAGCGAGTTCCGCCGTTGTCCCGGGATCCCGGCTCTGAAATGCTCCGCGCGTTTCAGAGCCTTTTTTTTCGTAGCCAAACGACGGCCCTGATGATTTCCAGAGGGAGGAATCCGACGTGATCCAGTACAACACCGTTGAAGAAGCCGCCGCCGAACTGCGCGCCGGCAAGATCGTCCTCGTCGCCGACGACGAGAATCGCGAGAACGAAGGCGACATGATCTGCGCCGCCCAGTTCGCCGGCACCGAAAACGTCAACTTCATGGCCCGCTTCGCGCGCGGCCTGATCTGCATGCCCATGAGCGCGGCCTACGTGAAACGCCTCGGCCTGCCGCAGATGGTCGAGAGCAACACCGACAACCACTGCACGGCCTTTACCGTCTCCATCGACCATATTTCCACCGCCACGGGCATCTCCGCCGTCGAACGCGGCGTCACTGCCCGCGCCTGCGTGGGCGACGACGCCAAGCCGGAAGACTTCCGCCGCCCCGGCCACATGTTCCCGCTGCTGGCCCGGCCGAACGGCGTGCTCGAACGCAACGGACACACCGAAGCCACGGTGGACCTGCTGCGCCTCGCCGGGCTGAAAGAGTGCGGCCTCTGCTGCGAAGTGATGCGCGACGACGGCGGGATGATGCGCGCTCCCGAGCTGGCGGAGAAGGCGAAAGAGTGGGGCCTGAAATTCATCACCATCCGCGCCATCCAGGAATACCGCAAGCGTCATGAAACGTTCGTCGAGCGCGTGGCGACGACGAAGATGCCCACCAAGTACGGCTTCTTCACGGCCTACGGCTATCGCAACCGCCTCAACGGCGAGCATCACGTCGCGCTCGTCATGGGCGACGTGGGCGACGGGCGCGACGTGCTCTGCCGCGTCCACTCCGAATGCCTGACCGGCGACACGTTCGGCTCGCTGCGCTGCGACTGCGGCCAGCAGTTCGCCGCCGCCATGACGCAGATCGCCGCGGAAGGGCGCGGCGTCATGCTTTACCTGCGCCAGGAAGGACGCGGCATCGGCCTGCTCAACAAGCTGCGCGCCTACGCGCTGCAGGACCGCGGTCTGGACACCGTCGAAGCCAACCTGGCTCTCGGCTTCGAAGAAGACCAGCGCGAGTACTACATCGGCGCGCAGATCCTGCGCGACCTCGGCGTGCGCACGCTGCGCCTGCTCACCAACAATCCGAAGAAGATCGAAGGGCTGGCGGATTTCGGCTTGGAGATCGCCGCGCGCGTTCCCATCCAGATGCCCGCCACCGCCAACGACCTGTTCTACCTTCAGACGAAAGAGCACAAGATGGGCCATCTCGTCACCTATTAATACTAATTCTTGATAGAAAGTATTCGCATAGTTTTCGGGGCTGCGGGGGAGTTCAGTCGCTCAGAACTGCCTCGACTGCCGCGCGGCTCGCTTTGTGAATCTCCCCCGCAGCGCCCTTACGTTCGGCTTTTCAATTAAGAAATAGTATGGCCCGCCGTCTCTGCGCGGAAAATGGCGAATGGCTGCAAGCGGCGCGGAGCGCCGCGGGCGCACAACGAAAAATGCGTGATGATCGGGCCCGATCATCACGCATTTTTCGTTGTGCGCCTTCGGGGAGCGCTTCAGCGCTCTCCGTTGTTTTGTCCCGGTTTCTCGCAGCTGATGTAAATGACTTTCATCGGCAGCTCCGCTTTCGTCCCCGCGGCGGGGTTGATCTCGTGACGCCAGACTTGGCGCGAATCGTTGTCGTCGCGGCGCATGACGCCGAGCGGCAGGTCGCCCTGCGCGCGGACGGCCGCGAAGATTTCGCCGATGCTCCTGCCCTGCCATTTGGGATCGAGATCCATCGTGTTCAGGCTGGAACGGTCGTCGGAATGGCTGAAGAGGTCGTTGGCGAAGTCGGAGATGCCCCGCTGCGAAGCGCAGAGCGCGATGTAATTGGCGATCAGACGATTGCAGTAGACCACGTTGTCCACGTTGGCGTTGTGGGCATGGCGTTCGTTTTCGGGATTGATGATTTCCAGCACGGAGTAGATCTCCGGATGCAGCGATTCGACGGCCAGCGCCGTGAGGATCGAGCGGGCGTCGACGGTGTCGGCCGGCAGAGAGCCGACGTTCTCGGCGAGGATAATGGCGGCCGTGGCGGTCTCGACGCCGGCCCTCTTGAGCGTTTCGTCGTCGGAGATGTCGCCTTCGACGACCGGCACGGCGCTGTTTTTCAGCTCTTCGGGACGCCTGCGGGCGACGACGACAACGGGTTGTCCGGAGGCTTCGAGTTCCCTGAGCACCTTGAGCGCGTGGGAGTTCCAGCCGCAGATGAGCGTGTGTCCTTGGGGGATGTTGACGAAGATTTCGGTCATGGGTGAAGGCCTCCCTTTACTTCCCGCTGTTTTTCGAGATGAACACGACGCGCATGGGCAGCCTGACGGGCCTGGACGCCGGCGGGTTGATCTCGTGGCGCCAGCGTTCCGCTCCGGAAGAGGCGTCGGGCGTCATGACGCCCAGCGGCAGTTCGCCGTCGGCCTGCATGGCCGCGAACAGCTCGCCGGTGGTCCGATTCTCCCACTGCGGTTCGATGTCGGCGGCGCGAAGGGCCGAGCCGCTGTCGGAATAAGTGAGGATGTCGCCGATGAACGAGCTGATGCCCTGTTGCGAGGCGCAGGCGGCGACGATGTCGGCCAGCGTGCTTTCGCAGTAGACGATGTCGTCCACGTGGGCGCGGCGGGCGTGGCGCTCGTTGGCGGGATCGAGCAGCTCGACGACCGTGTAGATCTCGGGGCGCAGCGACTCGACCGCGAGGGCGGTGAGCACGGTGTGCGCGTCGAGGTCGTCGTTCGTCAGTCCGGGCTGCGGTTCGGCGAAGACGATCGCCGACTCGGCTTTTTCGATGCCGGCCTGGATCAGGCGCGCCTCGTTGGTCGGTTCGCCGGCGACGAAAAATACGTCGTAATGCGACAGTTCCGCCGGCTTTGCGCGAGTCAGCACGGCGACCTGCTGTCCCGAGGCGGCAAGTTCCTTCAGCACGAGCTCGGCGCGGCCGTTCCAGCCGCAGAAGATCGTGTGCCCCTCGTATCTGCACGCGTTCAGTCCGAGCATGTTCTTGAGATTGTACTTCATCACGCGCGTGAGCACTTCCGACAGCACGACGCCGAGCACGGAAATGCCGACGATGGAGAGCGCGAAGACGATCACGCGCCCGACCATCGTGTGAGGGTTGTTGGCGAACTCGCCCTGGCCGATCAGCGTGAACAGGATCGTCCACAGGGCTTCGAAGACGCTGCCCTCGCCGCCGCGTTCCAGCTTCCAGTACAGATAGGCCGAGCCGGAAACCAGCGCCAGGAATCCGAGCAGGATCCAGAAAAAATACTTGTGCAGCTTGCCGGCCATGTTGGCGCCGCGCTTCAGCCCTTTGACCTTTTGGGAATAATTCGAAGCCACAATGTCACCTCCGCAGGAGTATGCAATCTGACGTCCCCCCTTCGGAACGCGCTCGGGGGACCAAAAATAAGTATAACAAAGAAACGGGAAAAATGCTTGCGGGCTTTTCTGCCCGCGGCGCGCGGAGAAACGGTTCCGCGCGCCGCGGCATAAAAAACAGGCCCCGACGGCGGGGCCTGCGAGCGGCGGTTCTCAGTTTTGTTTCTCGTCGTCCTTCTGGCGGAACATGTCGGGAGCGATGGTCTCTTCGGCGGTATAGTCGTTGACGTCGTCCGCCGGGGAGACGGGCTGCCGAGGCTGCGGGGGAACGGCGGGAATTTGCGGCGCGGGCGGATCCTCGGGCGTTTCCTCTTCGGGAACGCGCAGAGCGTCGAAGCGGCTTTTTGCCTTCGCGGCCAAATCCTTGGCGCCGAGCGTCACTTTGTCCTTCCAGCCGCGAAGTTTTTCGCCCAGCGGCGCGCTCTTGCCGGGCTGTTTTTCCTCGCCGGCGTTCCCTTCGTCGCGGCCGGGGCGTTCGGCGTGGTCGCGGTGCAGCGTGCTCTTGGCGTTTGCGGCGATTTTCCTGGCCTTCTCGGAAAGCTCGCCGCGCATGCTTTTGAATCGGCTGGCCGCTTTTTCGGAGAGGGCTTTCAGTTTCTCTCCGGCGCTGAGCGTCCCCTCGGCTTCGCGGGCGGCGCGGCGCTCTTCGCGTTTGGCGTCGGCCTTTTCCTTGAGGGCCCCCAGACGCTCGCCGGCGTTCCGGGCGGCTTCCTTCAATCCCGTCGCGGCGCCCGAGGCGGCTTTGCCGAGGCGCTCGCCGGCGTTTTTGCCCTTCCGCGAAAGTTCCTGCATGGCGCTGGACGCGCTCTGGCCGAGTTTGTCTTTCGCGTTCTCGAAGGCTCCCGAGTCTTTGAGGTCTTTCAGCTTCTCTCCGGCGCCGCGACCGACCGAGACGAGCCCTTTGCCGGCCGCCCGGGCGACTTTGCCGGCGGCGCTGAGCGACGTGCCGAGGGCGATGCCGACGGCGTGGAAGATCCTGTTCGCCTTGGGAAACCTGTTTTCGACGGCACGGCGAAGGGCACGCGCCCCCTCGGCGACGCCGTAGAACGCCGTGCCGAACCCTTCGGCGGCCGCTCCGGCGGCGATGCGTCCCATCTCGCGGTTCTTCTCGCTGGCAAGGCGCAGCGCGCCGCTCTTCAGGATTTCTTTCGTCTTGTTCGCCGCCGCGGGGAGCTTTTGCGGAGCGACGCTCTGTTCATCGCGGCTCGTTTCTTCGCACGGCGTCTCTTCCTCTTCGAAGTCGACGACGAGCTTCTCTTTTTTGCCGGCGTGGGCCCGGGCGCTGCGCTCGGCTGCGTCGGGCAAGGCGCTTTTGATCAGGTGCCCGATCGCGGCGAACGTCTGCGCGGCCGAACGTTTGCCCAGCTGGTCTACGGGAACGGGGCGCCCCTCGGCGACGGGAGCGTTCTTGTGGAACTTCTCGGCGACGTGGTGAAGGCCGTTTTTGATGGCGTTCATTTCCTCGTCGAAATCGTTGGGCGCGAGTTTCCTCAGCCCATGGGGCTGCGGTTTTTCTTTTTTGAGATCCTCACGGTCGGCTGACATCTGCATGTACCTCCTGCTTTTTCGCTGGGAAACGGCCGGCGCGAGCCGGACTGTCTGTCTTCATGCGGTGATTTTGGCGCTGTGTGTGCGCACAACTGCCTCAACCATATATTTAAACTTGAAAACGGAGAAAAATCAACTGGCAAAGCTCATGAAATCATATTTTTTTGCAGGATCTTTGTGGTAAGATGATTTTATCTTTCTGTCGGAACGGGGTGTTTTCCATGAAAAAAGCTCTTCTGCGGTGCAAAACCTGCGGCGCCGAGTACGGCGCGGAGCGGGCGCCATTTCGCTGCGCCTGCGGCGAACCGCTCGATCTGGCGTGGGACGGAGCCGGCATCGACACGAACGAAAGATGCCAGTCGCGTCGCTACGCGGCGTTCTATCCGTTTGCGGCGGACGAGTGGCGCTCGCTGGGCGAGGGCGGCACGCCGCTCGTAAAGCTCGAGGCGCTGGGCCAGGAGCTTGGCCTGGCCCAGCTGGCGGTCAAAAACGAGAGCGCCAACCCCACCTGGTCGTTCAAGGACCGCGGCACGGCGGCCTGTATCGCCCACGCGCGGGCGCTCGGCTATACAAAAGTCGGCACGGTCTCTTCGGGCAACATGGCGGCCTCGGTGGCGGCGTACGCCGCGGCGGCGGGCATGGAGGCCTTCATTCTCGTCAAAGGCAACGTCGCCGACGAGAAACTGGCGCCGATCGCCATTTACGGGCCGCATCTGCTGCGCGTCGCCGGCCCGTACGACGCGCTGTACAGCGAAAGCCTGCGCCTCGGCGCCGAGCGCGGCATCTACTTCATGAATTCCGACGTGCCGTTTCGCGTCGCCGGCTCGCGCACGATCGCCTACGAGATCGCCGAAGAGCGCGGCTTCCGCGTCCCTGACTGGGTGATCGTGCCGGTGAGCGCGGGCGGCAACCTGCGCGGCATTATCAACGGCTTCGAGGATCTGCGGCGCGCGGGCCTGACCGACCGCCTGCCGCGGTTCATCTGCGCGCAGACGGCCCGCGTCGCGCCCGTCGCCGCGGCCTTCGCCGCCGGCGCGGCGCGGATCAGCCGATTCCCCGGCAACGATACGATCGCCCACGCCATCGACAATCCGTTTCCGCCCAGCGGCAACCGCGTGCTGGCGGAGCTGCGCCGTCTCGGCGGCGCGGCGATGACGGCGGACGAAGGCGAGATCGTCCGCGCCCAGGCCGACCTGGCCCGTTGCGGTCTGTTTGGCCAGCCGGCGTCCTGCGTGCCGCTGGCGGTCCTGCGCCGGGCCCGCGCGGCCGGCATCGTGGCGGAGGGCGAGAGCGCCGTGCTGGTGATGACGGGCAGCGGGCTGAAGTATACGGCGGCTTTCGCGGCGCACCGCCTTAAATGGTGCGACTGCGACCTTGCGGCGCTGCCGGAGCATCTGCGATAATCGCGCGGCCAAAGCGCCGCCTCCGGTCGACCGAAGGGGAGGGCGTGAGAAGCGGCGCTTTGTCTCCCGGCTCGCCGGGGAGTATAATATCCTGACCTGTTCGAGAAGGATGTTTCAAGAAAAGCGAGGACTTTTGCCATGGAACAATCGAAGAATCCCTGCCGTCTGATCCTCCTCAGCACGCTGCTCTGGGGGCTTTTCGCGCACGGCATGATGCTGCTCAATAAATTTTCGTTCCACGACGACGCCAAGCTGGGCTTCGGCCTCGGCGCCACGGTGACGTCGGGACGGTGGATGCTCGAGGTGCTGAAGCGCGTCACCGAGTTCGTTTTCGGCGGCAGCCTCTACAGCCTGCCGCTTTTCAACGGCCTGCTGACGCTGATTCTGGTCGGGCTGGCGGCCTGCATGACGGCGAGAATCTTCCGGCTGCGGCGCGTTTACAGCTGCGTGCTGCTGGCGGGCGTGATGGTGGCCTTTCCGGTCGTGACGGCGATGATGGGGTACATGTACACGGTGCCCTATTACATGATCGGTCTCGACCTGGCTGTGGCCGGCGCCTGGCTGATCTGCGACGGCGACCGGCGGCACTGGTACCGGCTGCCGGCGGGCTGCGTGCTGGCGGCCTGCGCGGTGGGCGTGTATCAGTCCTGCATCCCCATCGTGCTCAGCGTGATGCTGCTGCACATGATGATGAGTCTGCATGACGACGCCTCGGCGCGGCGCTTCGATTTCTTTTACAAGGGGCTTTCTCTGGTGCTGGCCTGCGCGCTGTTCATGGCGCTGTACCTGGCGGTGAACTGGTTCAGCCTGAAGGCCGCGGGCGCGCAGCTTTCCGATTACGAGAGCATCAACACGTTCGGCTTCGGCGGCTGGAGCGAATATCTCGACCGCGCGGCGCGGGCTTACCGCGAGTTCTTCCTGCCGCCGCCGATGAAGATGCGCGACATGTATCCCACGGCGTCGCTGCGCTGGCTCTATCAGGCCGTGCTGTGGTTCGGCGTTCTGCTCGGGCTGGACCGGGCCGCTCAGCTGTTCCGGCGCAAACCGCGCCGCGGCCTCGAATTCCTGCTGACGCTGGCGCTGCTGCCGCTGGCGGTCAATTTCATCCACGTCATGGTGGACGTGAAGATGATCCACTCGCTCATGGTCTACTCCAAAGTCTTCGTCTTCGTGGGCTTCATCTGCCTGCTGGAGAACGCTGCGCTGGACCGCCTCCATTATCCGCGCTGGATCTACCGCGGCGGCATGTTGCTGATGTTCTGCGTGACGGTGCTGTACTGCCATTTCTCCAACATCTGTTATTTCAAGGCCAACTTTTTGCAGAATCAGGCGATCAGCTACTTCACGCGGCTGGCGGCGCGCATCGAGAGCGTGCCCGGCTATTCGCCCTACCTGCCCGTGGCTTTTCTGAACGAAGACGCCAAACAGGATTTCAACGCGCCCGTGATCCCGGAATTCGAACGCATCCGTCTGATTCCCTACCTATTCAACGAGAAGTCGCCGCTGATCAACAACTATGCGTGGAAAAACTTCATGCGCATGTGGTGCGATTATTCGCCGATCGTCATCGAGAACGTGGAATCCTTCGAAAAGCTGCCCGAAGTGATGGCCATGCCGCGCTATCCTCTCGAAGGCTCGATCAGGGTCGTGGACGAGGCTGTCGTCGTCAAATTTTAACGGCGGCGGCCGGTGCGAAAGGAGCGATAGGCATGACCGAGAAGAGACGGGGAAAACGGCCGCTGTTTTCCGTGGCGGTGCCGTTTTACAACGAGCAGGAGAACCTGCGGGCGTTGTACGGGCGCCTCTGCCGCGTCGTCGGCGACGTGGAAAACTGCGACTTCGAGCTGCTTTTCGTGGACGACGGCAGCACCGACGCCTCGCTGGACGTCGTGCGCGCCCTGGCGGCGCAGGACGCCCGCGTGCGTTACCTGAGCTTTTCGCGCAACTTCGGCAAGGAGATCGCCCTGTCGGCAGCCATCGATCATGCGCGCGGCGACGGCGCCATCTTCATGGACGCCGACCTGCAGCATCCGCCGGAGCTGATCCCGAAGCTGATCGAGGGCTGGTTCGAAGGCTACGACGACGTGTACGCCCAACGCCGCACGCGCGGCGGCGAGTCGGCCTTCAAAAAGCTGACGGCGAAACTGTACTATCATGTGCTGGCGCGCTCGACGCGCATCCCCATCCAGATGGACGCCGGCGATTTCCGCCTGCTCAGCGCCCGGGCGCTGGCGGTGCTGCGGCGAATGCCCGAACATCAGCGCAACATGAAAAGCCTGTACAGCTGGATCGGCTTCAAAAAGAAAGCCGTGCCCGTCGACCAGGAACCGCGCCTGCACGGCGCGAGCAAGTTCGGTTTCTTCCGCCTGCTCAACCTGGCCTTGGACGGCATCACCTCGTTCACGACGGCGCCGCTGCGTCTGGCCACGATTCTCGGCGCGCTCAGCGCCGCCGTGGCGCTGCTTTCGTTCTGCTGGTTCCTGATCCGCACGGCGGTGTGGGGCAATCCCGTGCCCGGCTACCCCTCGCTGTTCTGCGGCATCCTCTTTTTCGGCGGCGTGCAGCTGCTGGGACTGGGCGTCATCGGCGAGTATCTCGGCCGCGTCTTCATGGAGACCAAAGGGCGCCCGCTCTACGTCGTGGCCGAAAGCAACGTGACTGACGAAACGTCCCCGGAACGCAGGGAGGCGCGGCATGACTGAGACGGAACGGGAACGATTCCGGGAAGTCGCCGGCTACCTGTTCTTCGGCGTGCTGACGACGATAGTCAACTACGTCAGCTACTACGCACTGACGCGCTGGCTGGGAATGGGCGTGACGGCGGCGACGGCCTGGGCCTGGGGGCTGGCGGTGCTGTTCGCATTCGTGACCAACAAGCTCTGGGTCTTTCGCAGCCGCACGCGCGGCCTGGCGGCGCTGGGGCGCGAGCTGTCGGCCTTCGTGGCGGCGCGCCTCTTTTCCGGCCTGCTCGACGTGGGCATGATGTGGCTGTTCGCCGAGAAGCTGGGCTGGCCGGACATGTGGGTGAAAATCGGCGACAACGTGTTCGTCACGGCGCTCAACTACGTTTTCAGCAAGCGCTGGATTTTCCGCGAGCGGGCGTGACGGGAAGCCGATACTGTTTCTTGACAAAAAGCATGAACAGAGCTTGCTGGGCGCTGCGAGGGAGTCCAGCCGCTCAGGACGATCTCGGCCGCCGTTCGGTCTGCGCAGCTCGCTTTTGCGGAGGGCGGCAGCTGATAAAGATCGGTGATTTCGTCACTGACGCGGTCGTTTTTGCGAGTATAATGAAAGACAATCGACATTCTCACATAAAGGGGGAAACGCTGTGGACGAAATCAAAAATCCCAGAAAGCCGCTGCTCTATTATTACGCGATCGCCATGCTCGTGCTGATGCTGTTCAACCTGTTGGCCAAGCCGTGGCTGATGCGCGCGCAGATCGACGAGGTGGACTACGGCGCGTTCATCAAAATGACCGAAGAGAAAAAGATCGGCCGGGTCAACATCGAGGAGAACCAGATCCTCTTCACCGACGCCGAGGGCAAAAAAGTCTACCGCACGGGGCTGATGGACGATCCCGGGCGCACGGAACGCCTCTATCAGTCGGGGGCGAAGTTCTCGAGCGAGATCGTCGAACAGGCGTCGCCGATCGTCAGCATGCTGCTGTCGTGGGTGGTGCCGCTGCTGCTCTTCTGGGGGCTGGGCCAGTACATGCAGAAGAAGCTCATGAACCGCATGGGCGGCGACTCGATGATGTTCGGCATGGGCAAGAGCAAGGCCCGTGTCTACGTGAAGTCCACCGAGGGCATCAAGTTCTCCGACGTGGCCGGCGAGGACGAGGCCAAGGAAAACCTGGCGGAGATCGTCGAGTACCTGCACAATCCCGGGCGCTACCGCGACATCGGCGCGAAGATGCCCAAGGGCATTCTGCTCGTCGGGCCGCCCGGCACCGGCAAGACCATGCTGGCCAAGGCCGTGGCCGGCGAATCGAACGTGCCGTTCTTCTCGATGTCCGGCTCCGAATTCGTGGAGATGTTCGTGGGCATGGGGGCCTCGAAGGTGCGCGACCTGTTCAAGCAGGCCAAGGAAAAAGCGCCCTGTATCGTCTTCATCGACGAGATCGACGCCATTGGCACGAAGCGCAGCGGCAACGTGATGGGCAACGACGAGCGCGAGCAGACGCTCAACCAGCTGCTCACGGAGATGGACGGCTTCGAGGACAACACCGGCGTGATCATCCTCGCCGCCACGAACCGCCCCGAATCGCTCGACCCGGCGCTGACGCGCCCCGGCCGCTTCGACCGCCGCGTGCCCGTGGAGCTCCCCGACCTGAAGGGGCGCGAGGACATCCTCAAGGTGCACGCCAAAAAGATCAAGCTCGACCCGGGCGTCGATTTCAACAAGGTGGCGCGCATGGCCTCCGGCGCTTCCGGCGCCGAGCTGGCCAACATCGTCAACGAGGCGGCGCTGCGCGCCGTGCGCGACAATCGCGGACAGGCCACGCAGGCGGACCTCGAAGAGAGCATCGAAGTGGTGATCGCCGGCTATCAGAAAAAGAACGCCATCCTCACCGACAAGGAAAAGATGATCGTCGCCTACCACGAGATCGGCCACGCCCTGGTCGCCGCCATGCAGAGCCACTCCGCGCCCGTGCAGAAGATCACGATCATCCCGCGCACGTCGGGGGCCCTCGGCTACACCATGCAGGTGGAGGAAGGCAACCATTACCTGATGAGCAAGGAAGAGCTGGAAAACAAGATCGCCACGCTCACCGGCGGCCGCGCCGCCGAAGAAGTCGTCTTCGGCTCCGTGACCACGGGCGCGTCAAACGACATCGAGCAGGCCACCAGGCTGGCCCGCGCCATGATCACGCGCTACGGCATGAGCGACGATTTCGGCATGGTGGCGCTGGAAACGGTGACCAACCAGTATCTGGGCGGCGACGCCTCGCTGGCCTGCGCGCCGGAGACGCAGTCGCTGATCGACAGGAAGGTCGTGGCGCTCGTCAGGGAGCAGCACGAAAAGGCCCGCGCGATCCTGGCGGACAACCGCCGTACGCTCGACGATCTGGCCAAGGCGCTTTACGAGCGCGAGACCATCACCGGCGAAGAGTTCATGGAGATCCTTCACGCCGCGCCCGCGCAGTCCTAACTGAAGAAAACGTGCGCAAAAAAATTCCCGGAAGGCTTACAGCCTTCCGGGAATTTTTTTTGCGCGCATCGCGCGGGAAAAATTTTTCGCGCGGCGTATTCCGTCCGGCAAAAAACCGGCAAATTTTTTTGAATCAAGGCTGACTTTGACCTTTCATGACCTGTCTTAAGTCTATCAAAAGGAGTCGTATCAATCATTCATATCAATCTAAAATGAATTAGCACTCGGCACTTGACAGTGCTAACAAGAGTGCTATAATACACTCAGAACGAAGGAGGAACGATGAAGCGAAAGACCTCCGGACGTTCCCGCATCGTTAATATAGAAGGCGGGCCCCGCAGGGGCCGCCCGATCTCAAGGAGGAAATAAAGATGATGGTACCGAGCATTTGGAACGACAATCTGTTTGACGAACTGGAAAACGTGTTCAGCGACGGTTTCTTCCGCCGCAGCCCGCTGTACGGACGCCGGGAGCGGAACATGATGAAGACCGACGTGCGCGAGACGGAGAACAATTATGAAGTCGACGTCGACCTGCCTGGCTTCAAAAAGGAAAACGTCAACGTCCAGCTGCAGAACGGCTATCTGACGATCAGCGCCGTCAGGCAGCACTCCAAGGAAGAGAAGGACGCCAAGGGCGCCTTCATCCGTCAGGAACGCTACGAGGGCAGCTGCTCGCGCAGCTTCTACGTGGGCGACAGCATCAAGAAGGAAGACATCAGCGCCAAGCTGGAAGACGGCATCCTGCGCCTGACCTTCCCGAAGAAGAGCGAAAAGGAACTCGAACAGAGCAAACTGATCGAAATCGAATAGGTTGTCTGCAGGCAGGCCGCCGGGAGTGAATCCCGGCGGCCTGCCGTGTTTTTTGGAAAGGGGCGCTCTCGAAGCGGCTTTTTCGGCGGGCGTCTCATCGGTGGATTGTTTATGCATGCCGTGCAACCGATTTTACATTTTCTGTGCTATAATTCCGGCAGGAACAAAATTCACCCGGAGGTGTTTGTGTGATGGCTCGGAAAGAACTGGTATATGGAGTGGACGACGTTCCGTCTCTGCCGATTTTGCTGCTGGCGGGCGCGCAGCACGTGCTCACGTTGTTCGGCGCGACGACGCTGGTGCCGCTGATCTTCGGTCCGGCGATGGGGATGACGCCGGCGCAGATCGGGTTTTTCATTTCCTGCGTATATTTTGCCATGGGGGTGTGCACGCTGATCCAGACCAGCCCGTTCGGCTCCGGGCTGCCGATCGTGCAGGGCTCGAGCTTCAGCTTTATCCCGCCGATCATGACGATCGTCGGCATCTATTCGGCGCAGGGCACGAGCGTGATCTTGCAGTACATCGGCGGAGCGCTGATTTCCGGCGGCGTGTGCCTGGTGCTGCTGGGGCAGTTCGGTCTGATCGGCAGGATCCGCCGCTTCGTCGGCCCGATCACGGTGGGGACGACGATCATGGCGATCGGCTTCTCGCTGGCGGGCACGGCGATCAGCGGCAACGCCGCCGGGTACTGGCCGGCTTCGCTGACGGTCGTAGCGCTGATTTTCCTGTTCGGGCTGAAAGTCAAGGGGCGTTACGTCAACATCTTCTCGGTCCTTCTGAGCGTGGTCATCGTCTGGGGAGCGTGCTTCGCGCTGAGCCGCGCCGGCGTGTTCCACCCGGGGCATCCCGTCTATATCAGTCTCGACAACGTGAACGCGGCCAAATGGTTTCAGTTCACGGGTTTCATGCCCTGGGGCATGCCGAAGTTCAGCCTGGTGGCGTTCGGCGCGATCTTGGCGGGCTTCTTCTCCGTCATCCTCGAGAGCATCGGCGACTATTTCAACGTCTGCAACGCGGCGGGACTGCCCGACCCGACGGAGCAGCAGATCAGCCGGGGCATCCGCGCCGAGGGGCTGGGCTGCATCTTCGGCGGCCTGACGGGCGCGGTGGCCTGCACGAGCTACACCGAGAACATCGGCCTGATCGGCCTGACGGGCGTGGCTTCGCGCTGGGTGGTGCGCGTCGGCGCGATCCTGCTGATCGGCATGAGCATGGTCGGCAAGTTCGGCGCGCTCGTGGCCACGCTGCCTGCGCCGATCATCGGCGGCTGCTACATCGCCCTGTTCGGCACCATCGGCGCGCTGGGCATCCAGGCGCTGACCCGCGCCGACATGCAGAAGCAGCGCAACGTGATGATCGTCGGCTTTTCCTTCCTGATGGCGCTGGGGCTGCCGGGCTGGGTGGAGGCGCAGAAGGAGCTGTTCTTCGGCTGGGGCATTCCCGGCCAGATCCTCTGGGCGATCGGCAAGACGTCGATGGCGGTGGCGGGCGTTTCGGCCTGTCTGCTGGACAATCTGATCCCCGGCACGCGCGAGGAGCGCGGCTTCAGGGACTGAATTCCGAAAACACATGGGGAGAACGCCGCGGTTCACGGGCGTTCTCCCCATGTGTTTTTGTCGTTTTATACTATTTCTCAATTAAAATGCCGAACGCAGAGGCGCTGCGAGGGAGATTCACAAAGCGAGCTGTACAGCAGTCGAGGGAGTTCTGAGCGATTGAACTCCCTTGCAGCGCCCAGAAAACTATGTGGGTGCTTTTATCAAGAAATAGTATTATCTGGCCAGCAATCGCGCGGGCGAGGCGTATTCGCGGGCGAACGCGGCGAAATCCATGTCGAGCCCGCGGATCTTGCGCAGGATGCGCGCGAAGAGCTGGACGCAGTAGCGGCAGTCGGCCAGCGCGCGGTGGTGGCCGCCGGCGTCGAAGTCGAAGAAGCGGCTCAGGTTTTCGAGGCTGTAGCTGTTCAGTCCGGGAAAGGCCTGGCGGCTCAACTTGAGCGTGTCGAAGACGGCGGGGCTGTCCCATTGGAGCCGCTGCCGCCGCACGACGGGGTTGAGAAAGCTCATGTCGAACGGCGCGTTGTGCAGCACCAGCGGCGACGGCCCCACGAAGCTTACGAGCGCGGCGACGGCGTCGGCCGCGCGGGGCTGGCCGCGGACCATGGCGTCGTCGATGCCGTGGATGGCGGAGACGCCGCGCGGGATGGGGCGTCCGGGATCGACCAGCGTTTGAAAAGGCCGCTGCGAGCCGTCGGGAAAGATTTTCAGCGCGGCGATCTCGACGATGCCGCACAAGGCGGGGCTCAGCCCGGTGGTTTCGATGTCGAGGGCGGTAAAACCCGTTTCAGCGATGGAGAGAGGCATGGCGCGCCTCCTTTCTGTTCGTTGCTTGGGCGGCCCGAGAAGAGCCGTCCGACGTGAAAAAGTCTAGTGCAAAAGCGCGCGCTCTGTCAAGGGGCTGCGGCGCGGTTTAAAAAAGCGAAGGCCACCGGGGGGGAAAATCCGTTCCTCCGGGGCCTTCGCTTTTTTGAGGATTTGTGCCGCCGGTTTTCAGGGACGTTCCGGCGACGGTTTGCGCCGCGCTCTCGGGCTTTGTTCGAGCGGCGGCGTCAGCGCGGCGGTAGGGCAGACGTCTACGCACCGGCCGCAGCGGATGCATTCGTCCCCGTTGGTGCCCTGCGGCAGCTTCAGCGTCATCGGGCAGGACGCGGCGCAGCGCCCGCAGGTGACGCATTTTTTTTCGTCGAAACCGTAACGGAGCAGGGCGATGCGGTTGAAGAAGCCGTAAAAGGCCCCCAGGGGGCACAGATATTTGCAGAACGGGCGGAACGACTTCACCGACAGGACGAGCAGCGCGGTCAGCAGCGCGCTCTTCCACGTGAACAGCCATCCGGCCGCGCCGCGCAGACCTTCGTTCAGGCTCAGCAGCGTCCAGCCGCCCATCAGCGTCCCCGAAGGGCAAATGTACTTGCAGAACCACGGGGAGCTGACGCCGGTCAGATCGTCGCGCGCGAACAGCGGCAGGATGACGACGAACAGCGCCAGCACGGCGTATTTCAGCCGCCTCAGGGCGCGGTCGCCGGGCAGGTTGAGCCGCTTGCGCCCGAGCGGGATCCTGTACAGCAGGTCCTGGACCAGCCCGAACGGGCAGAGCCAGCCGCAGACGAAGCGCCCCAGCAGCGCCCCGAACGCGAACAGAAAACCCGCGACGTACAGCGGCAGCCGCGGCTCGAATCCCGTCAGCATGGCCTGGAAGGAGCCGACCGGGCAGGCCCCCAGCGCTCCCGGGCAGGAATAGCAGTTCAGGCCGGGGACGCAGACGTTTTTCAGCGGTCCCGTGTAGATCTTCCCTTTCAGGAAGCCGGCCAGATAGCCGTTGGTCGCGGCCGTCCACAACAGCTGTACGGTCTGCCGCAGCCGGCCGCTCTTTTTCCGGCCGCTAGCCAATGCCCACGCACTCCAGACAGATCTTGACGGCTTTCTGGAACACGGCGAAGTTCTCGCCGCGCCACAGCCCGGCGGCGATCAGGGCGGCGCCGGCGAGCAGGCACGTCCAGCCCGCGCCGTATCTTTTCATTATTTGGCCTTCGCCAGCATTTCGCGGATGATTTCCCGCCACTGCGCGGCGCTCCGCGCGCCCGTCGCCTCGCCGACGATCTCGCCGCGTCCGTTCACGAAGAACGTCTGCGGGATGGCGCTGAAGTCGCCGAGATACCGCGCCAGACCGTCGTCAAGCAGCAGGTGGAGGTAATCAGCGCCGGTGCGCTCCACCAGCGTCTTCGCCTTGGCGATCTGTTTCTCGCTGCGGCGGCCGGCCGGATCGAACCAGTCGTAAAGCAGGCCGACGATCTGCACGCCTTCGGGGGCCATCTCCTTCGCCAGCCGGCCGAGATCGGGCATCTCGTGCAGGCAGGGCGGACAGAACGTGCCCCAGACGTTGAACATCGTCAGCGGCACCTGTTGGAAGATCGCCTCGTCGTGCGCCGCGCCTTCCAGATCCTCGGCCTTGAACGCGCCGATCTTTTTCGCCGCGAAAGCGGACGAAGCCATCATCGCCAGAACCGTTGCGACAAGCAAAAACTTTTTCATCATTCCGTTTCAATCCTTCCTGTTGTAGAGCGCGCCCGGCATTCCGCCAGCAACGCTTCCTGTTCCATGTCGGCACGGATGCCGAACCTCGTCAGGACAAAATCGTAGCGCACCGGGTCGCGCGGCGACAGACGCGCGAAAGCCCTCGTGACTTCCTGCGCCGTTTTCAGATCGGCCGCCCTGCGCTTCGTGAAGCGCAGCGAGCGGCACACCGCGTACATGTGCGTGTCAAGCGGCACGATCAGCTCGGCGGGGTCGAGCCCGTCCCAGCCGCCGGGGTCCACTTCGTCGCGGCGGACGAGCCAGCGCAGCATCAGAAAATGCCGCTTGCAGGCGCTGCCGCGCTGCGGACGGCACAGCAGGCTGTTCGGACGGCCGTTTTCCAGCGCCGCGATCAGGAAATCGAGCGCGCCCGCAAGCGAACCGCATTCCCGCCGGGCCGCGAGCATACAGCCGCCGAGACTGCCCCAGCGGGAAACGACGCGCCTGACGCCGCCCAGCAGCGCCGCGACGTCGGCCCCGTCGGTGAAGCGGTGCCGGAACGCCGCGAAGACGCCGCGCCAGTGTTCTTCGCCGTACCGTTCTACGGCCGTCCGCGGCGAGGCCCCGATCGCGCCGAGCACGACGCCGACGCTTTTGAGGATCGTCGCCACGCGCCCGTAGGCCAGCGACGAGGCGACGAGCGCGGCGATCTCGCGGTCTTCGGGCGCTTCGTAGCGGTAGAGGAACTGCAGCGGGTCGGGCGAGACGAGTTCACGCCGGTTGCAGCGTTCGTACAATTCCTCAAGATAGAGCCCAAGCGACTTTTGCCGCGGCGTCATGACGTCGTCACCTCGAATTCCCGAGCTATTATATCATAATTCCGCCGGCCGAAAAACGTGCGGCGTCGTCGCTGTTCTGAGTATATGGGAAACGCGGTTCCCATTCCGTGACAAAGTTACGGAAGAAAATCCGCCGTCAGTCGAACAGATAGCGGTCGCACTTGAGGCAGTGCTTCTTGCGGTCGCCGAAGGCGCAGTTCTGGCACAGCACGGCGGGGGCGCCGCGGCCGAACGTGTAGGCGCCGCATTTGACGCAGTACCGCCAGCGGTCGCCGAAGCCGCAGTTCTCGCACAGCCGCGCCGGGACGCCCTTGTCGAACGTGTAGGCCCCGCATTTGACGCAGTACCTGCGCCGGTCGCCGAAAGCGCAGTTGGAGCAGAGCTGGGCGATATAGCTGCGGGCCTGAGCGGCGGACGCCGCCAGCGCGAGCAGAAGGAGACACGTCACGATCTTTTTGCGCATGATCCGATCCTTCCTTTCCCTTACAGTCCGAGGACGCCGCCGACTTCGGCGCGGCGGGCGTCGAGCTTGGCGCGCGCGCTCGTCTCGTCCGCGTCTTTGATGGAATAGTAGATTTTGATCTTCGGCTCGGTGCCGGAAGGGCGCACGGCGAACCACGAGCCGTCGGCGCCGAGGAACTTCATCACGTTTTCGCGCGGCAGGCCGTCCAGCCCCTGCGCGTAGTCAAGCGTCTGCGAAACGCCTTCGAAGCGCGCGCCGCCGCGCAGGCGTGCCATCATCGCGGCGATGCGCTCGGCGCCGTCCTTGCCCTTGAGCGTGTGCGACTCCTGGGCGTCGAGGTAATAGCCGAAGCGCGCGTACAGCCCGTCCAGCTCGTCGATCAGCGTGCGCCCCTGCGACTTGGCCGCGGCCGCCATTTCGCAGATCAGCATGGCCGCGACGACGGCGTCCTTGTCCTGCGCGTGCGTGCCGGCCAGGTAGCCGTAGCTTTCCTCGTAGCCGAACAGGAACTCGCGCTCGCCGCTGCGCGCGAACTCGGTGATCTTTTCGCCGATGTACTTGAAGCCCGTCAGCGTGCGCAGCACGGTCACGCTGCGGCTCTGCGCCACGCGGGCCCCCAGTTCGCCGGTGACGATCGTGGTGATCATCGTCGATTTGGGCGTGAGGGCGCGGTGAGAGAGCACGAAGTCGGCCAGCAACGCGCCGATTTGGTTGCCCGAAAGCAGCCGGAATTCGCCGCCCGCGGCGACGGCGCAGCCGATGCGGTCGCTGTCCGGATCGGTGCCGATGACGACGTCGGCGCCGATCCGGCGGGCCAGCTCGATGCCCAGCGAAAGCGTG
The DNA here is from genome assembly GCF_003612005.1 of Pyramidobacter sp. CG50-2. NCBI lineage: Bacteria > Thermotogati > Synergistota > Synergistia > Synergistales > Dethiosulfovibrionaceae > Pyramidobacter > Pyramidobacter sp. CG50-2. Next base: position 19,721 of record NZ_RAWT01000012.1, on the reverse strand, counting down.
CTGCGCTCCTCGGGATTGGGCGCCGTGACGGTGGGAAAATCGCCGTCGGGCAGTTCCTGTTCGGCGACGACCTGCACGTCGGCGAAGCCGCAGCGCTTCAGGATGGCGCGCACCGGCAGGTTGCCCGAGCCGTGCAGCGGCGTGTAGACCACTTTCAGCGCGCCCGCGTCCCGCTGCGGCACCGACTGGCACTGGACGGCGTCGAGAAAGGCCTCGACGGTCTCCTGACCGATCCAGGCGATCAGTTTCTCGTCGCCGGGAGGGATCTGCGCCAGGTCGGCGGCCTCCACGTATCTCGTCAGTTTGGCGGCGGGGGCGGGGCAGAGCTGGCAGCCGTGCTCGTCGTAAACTTTGTAGCCGTTGTATTCTTTGGGGTTGTGGCTGGCGGTGATGACCACGCCGGCCGCGGCCTTGTGGTGCTTGACGGCGAACGACAGCGCGGGCACCGGTTCGAGCTGCCGGAAAATCTTCACCGGCACGCCGCAGGCGGAAAGCACGCGCGCCGTTTCCAGCGCGAATTCGGACGAGCGGTTGCGCGAATCGTAGGCGACGACGACGCCGCGCTGCCAGTCCGCGATTTCCGCCTTGAGATAGCGCGCCAGCCCCAGCGTGGCCTTGCCGACGGTGTAGCGGTTGAGGCGGTTCGTGCCCGCGCCCATGACGCCGCGCATGCCGGCGGTGCCGAATTCGAGGTCGCGGTAGAAACGGTCTTCGATCTCCTTCTCGTCGCTCAGCGCCGCCAGTTCGCGCCGCGACGCCTCGTCGAGCCATGAAGCGCCAAGCCATTGTTCGTATCGTTCGCGATAAGTCATGGTCAGTCCTCCGTCGGTTTAAAATTTTGCAGCGGCGGCAGATGTTCCACGTGGAACATCTGCCTTCGCCGCGCCCAAAAGAGATTCATGGTTCCCACTTGATTTTAATTGAACGACGTCGGCCCTGCAAGATGAGGAAAACCGCAAATTTGAAACGATGCGGTACAAAACAGCCCGCGCGAATTTATTCGCGCGGGCTGGAAATTCACGCTGATTCAGCGGCACACGTCCAGAGCCAGTCCGGTCAGCGCGGCGACGCCGCAGACGAAGGCGCTTTCGTCTGCTTTGAAGCAGGAGGAATGGAGCGGCGCGTTGTCCTTGTCCTTGAAGCCGACGCCGAGGCGGAACATGACGCCGGGAACTCGTTCGGTGAAGAAGGCGAAATCCTCGCCGCCCATGGAGCAGTTCTCGAAGGCGACGATGCGGTCTTTGCCGACGACGCGCTCGGCCACGGAGACGAGCCGGTCGAACATGCCGTCGTCGTTGACCAGCACCGGCGTGCCTTCGCGGATCTCCACCCCGGCGCAGGCGCGCAGCGCTTCGGCCGTCAATCTGGCGACGCGCGGGATGGCTTCGAACAGGTGTTCCCGCACCCGGGAGCGGACCGTGCGGATCGTGCCCGTCATCTTCACGTCGGGGGCGATGATGTTGCTCCTGACGCCGCCGTGGATCGTGCCGATCGTGACCACCGCCGAGTCCTGCGGCGCCACCTCGCGGCTGACCAGCTGCTGCAGGGCCGTGATCACCTGGGCGCCGACGGCGATCGGGTCGATGCACAGCTCCGGATAGGCGCCGTGTCCCTGCCGGCCGATGACGTCCAGCGAGAAACTGTCGGACGAGGCGTTGAACGCGCCGCGGCGCACGCCCAGCGTTCCGGCGGGAATGCCGGGAAAAACGTGCAGCGCCGCGATGCAGGCGGGCGGATCCTTTTCGTCCAGCTCCCCCGCGGCGATCATCTCCCTGGCGCCCCGGCCGGTCTCTTCGGCGGGCTGGAAGAAAAATTTCACCGCGCCGTGAATCTGTCCGCGCACGCCGCACAGCGCCTTGGCCGCGCCCAGCAGCACCGCCGTGTGAACGTCGTGGCCGCAGGCGTGCATCACGTTTTCGTTCCGCGATTTGAATTCCACGTCGGCCAGCTCCGGCACGGGCAAAGCGTCCATGTCGGCGCGCAGGGCGAAGACCGGGCCGGGCCGAGCGCCCCTGACCAGCGCCACGACCCCCGTTTTGCCGGCGCGGCGCACCTCGTCCGCGCCCATTTCGCGCAGCGTCCTCTCTACGAACGCCGACGTTTCCACTTCCTGACCGCTCAGCTCCGGATGGGCGTGAAGATGGTGACGCCACGCCGTCACGTCGCCGACGACCGACGAAGCCAGTTTTAGAAGATCCATTGTTTATGCCTCCCTGTCGTGCAGCATGTCATGGAAAAGCGGAAAAACATCTCTGCCGGGACGTTTTTCCGCTTCCATTGTTTGATTGTGTTCACCAGCCGAAGATCTGCATCAGCGTGACCGTGGCGCAGCCCATGAGAATCTGGAGAAGCAGCATGGGCAGGAACCAGCGCACGTATTTGCCGTAGGCGATCCCCGCCAGGCCGAGGACGCCCATGAGCACGCCCGAGGTGGGAATGAAGCAGTTCGTGAAACCGTCGCCGAACTGGAACGCCTGCACGGCCACCTGGCGGCTGATGTTGCTCAGATCGGCCACGGGCACCATGATCGGCATGACGGTGACCGCCTGGCCGGAGCCGGAAGGAATAAAGAAGTTGATGATCACGTTGGCCAGGAACATCAGGTTGGCCCCCACGACGGCGCTGACTTTGCCGATGGGCATGGACAGGTAGTAGACGATGGTGTGGATGATCTTGCCGTCCGTCATGACCACCGAGATGGCGCGGGCGAAAACGATCACGAAGGCTGCGTACGTCAGACCGGACATGCCCTTGGTAAAGGCTTTGAACGTCTGGTTCAGCCCCAGCCCGCCGACGAAGCCGGAGGTCAGCCCCATGATCAGGAAAACGGTGGAGTAGTGGGAGATGCCCCACTTCCAGTTCAGCGAGCCGTAGATGATGAAGCCGAAACTGAGCGCCACGATCAGCGCGCAGACCGACTGCCGCCAGGTCATCTTCGCGTTCGCCGCGAGAGCGCCGAGGTCTTCCGCTTCCGCCGGCGCGTTCGGATCGTAGACAAGGCTCTTCGTGGGATCCTTTTTGATCCTTCTGATGTAGATCAGCACGAAGGCGATCGTCAGCGCGATGTTGAGGATGTGAAGCACCACGCGGATGTTGAACCCCGAGGTGATGGGCAGGCCGGCGATCTCGTTGGCGATGCCGACCGTGAACATATTGGCCCAGCCCACGTTGAAGCCGGCGTAGGAGCCCAGATACATCATGGCGAAGCCGACCACGGCGTCGTAGCCGAGGCTCTTGGCCAGCAGCACGCCGACGGGGATCAGGGCGATGACGGGATTGGCGAAAACTCCCACGGCGCCGCCGATCGACATGACGATCATGATGACGACCACGGCCCAGATCTCCTTGCCCTTCAGCATGCCGACGATGCGTCCCATGCCGGCGCGGATCGTGCCGGTCTGTTCGATCACTTCGACGGCACCGCCGATGAAGAACACCATCGACATCATCACGGCCGACTGGATCATACCCTTGGTGACGGCGTTGAAGATGTCCCACAGCCCCTGGGGATTGCTTGCCACCTGATGATAGGAATCGGCGATGACTCGCTTGGTCTGCGGATCGACGTCGTACACGCCGGCGGGGATGATCCACGTCAGCGTCGCCATCACGGCCGTGAGGACAAACATGAGCGCGAACGTGTGAGGAAGCTTGAGCGCTTTGTTCTGGACTGCCATTGCGATCCCTCCTGAAAATGATATAAGACCAAAGGGTTTGTTTCGGTAAATTACCATAACCGCCTGAGTTGGGCAAGTACAAGAAGAATAAATAAGTTTAATTTTCTGAAAAAACGGCGAAGACCATCTCCCGTCGACGGTGAAATCGGGAACGCGCCATCTCCGGCGGCCGCTCAGTAAGCGACAGTCTATGAAAAAAATGCGGGCTGCGGAAAAGACCTCGACCGTTCGTTTTTTTCGAAGCCCGTCGCGTCATTGCCGCTGGCTTTGTCCCTATATTATTGAGAATTTTTTCTGGAATATGCCTTGTAAATCTGACCGTTCTTCTTCAAATATGAGCATGGAACATTCCCCCCATAAAATGGTAAAATATATTTTAAGCGGTGTGCTGCAGGGGCAGCCCGCTATCCCAAAGAAAAAAGAGGTGTGTGTGTTATGAGAGGTTACGCGATGCTCAAAATTGGCGAAGTTGGTTGGATCGAAAAAGACCGGCCGGCCTGCGGCCCGATGGACGCCATCTGCAAACCGCTTGCGCTGGCGATCTGCACATCGGACGTCCATACGGTCTGGGAGGGGGCCATCGGCGAACGGCACAACATGATCCTCGGCCACGAAGGCTGCGCCGAGGTCGTGGAAGTCGGCTCGATGGTCAAGGACTTCAAGCCCGGCGACCGCGTGCTCGTGCCCGCGATCACGCCCGACTGGAACTCCCTCGAGGCTCAGGGCGGCTATTCCATGCATTCCGGCGGCATGCTCGCCGGCTGGAAGTTCTCCAACTTCAAGGACGGCGTTTTCGCCGAGTACTTCCACGTCAACGACGCCGACGGCAACCTGGCCCTGATTCCCGAGGGCATGAACACCGTCGACGCCTGCATGCTTTCCGACATGGTCCCGACCGGGTTCCACGGCGTTGAACTGGCCGACGTGCAGTTCGGCGACGTCGTCCTGGTCATCGGCATCGGCCCGGTCGGCCTGATGGCCGTAGCCGGCACCAACATGCGCGGCGCTTCGCGGATCATCGCCGTCGGCACGCGCCCGGTCTGCATCGAAGCCGCCAAGAAATACGGCGCCACCGATTTCATCAGCTACAAGAAAGGCCCGATCGAGGAGCAGGTCTTGGAGCTCACCGGCGGCAAGGGCGTCGACCGCGTCGTCATCGCCGGCGGCACCGTGGCATCCTTCGAGCCGGCCGTCAAATCCCTCAAGCCCGGCGGCAAGATCGGCAACGTCAACTACCTGGGCAGCGGCACCTACATCAACATTCCCCGCGCCGAGTGGGGCGTGGGCATGGGCCACAAGCAGATCAACGGCGGGCTGATGCCCGGCGGCCGTCTGCGCATGGAAAAGCTCGCCCGACTTATCACCTCCGGCAAGCTGGACGTCGCGCCGCTGTCGACTCACGTCTTCGAAGGCTGGGAACATCTGCCCGAAGCGCTGCAACTCATGAAGGACAAGCCCGCGGAGCTGATCAAGCCGGTCGTCAAGATCTCCGGCTGACGGAACATCGCAAAAAAACAGGCCTGAGCTCGAAATTCAGGCCTGTTTTTTGTCGTGCGGAGGTGGAAACGTGAAAATACTGGTCATCTCCGGCTTTCTGGGAGCCGGAAAAACGACCTTCATCAAGGAGCTGATCCGGCGCACGGGCAAGAACGTCGTCGTCATGGAGAACGAATACGGCGAGGTGAACCTGGACAGCCAGGAGATCTCGCAGACGTCCGACGTCGACATCCTCGAATTTGCCGAAGGCTGCATCTGCTGTTCCATGAAGGACAGCTTCGCTTCGTCGCTGCTGACGATCTCGTCCTCGCTGGATCCCGAGTACCTTGTCGTCGAGCCGACGGGGATCGGCAAGCTGAGCAGCATCCTGGCGACGGCCCAAAAATATGAGTACGAGCGGATCAGCCTGCTCCGCCCGGTGACGATCGTGACGCCGCAGAGCTTTTACCGGTATCGGCGCGAGCATCCCGACATCTATCTCGATCAGATCGAAAATTCTTCGCGGATCGTCTTCTCCAAAGGCGAAAACGAATCGCCCGACATTCTCGAAAAGATCGCCGCCGAGATCCGCAGGCTCAACCCGCGGGCCGAGATCGTCTGCCGCCACTACACTCAGCAGGATGACGCGTGGTGGAACGGACTGCTGGAGGAAGAGCGCGCCGCGGAATGTTCCACGTGGAACACGGCGGCCGAAAGCGCCGGCCGCGCCTCGAAAATCCACGAGTGCACGTTTGCCAAGGCACGCCTGCGCAATCCGGCGGAACTGATCGTCCTTTTGGAAGACGTGATCCGCGGCGAACTGGGCGACATCAGCCGGGCCAAAGGCGTCCTGCAGTGCGGCGGCGAATGGCTGCGTTTCGACGCCGCCGATTCGCGCTACGGCGTGACCGGCGCCGAAGGCTATGCGCAGGAAACGCAGTGCGTCTTCATCGGCCGCACCGTCAAAAGACGGGCCCTTTTCGACCGACTGAACGCCGGGACCGACGGCGCGGTTGAGACGTGACGAAAGGCAGGTAAAAGCCGCCGCCGCGGCGCGAAGAAGAGCGAAGAGCCGTTTCGCGGCAAAAACATGAGGACGGATGACCGGGATAAAAATCAGTCATCCGTCCTCATGTTTTCATAGTGTCTCAGCGATGTGCGCTCTTTGCGTCGTGGCGGCGGGTTCTGTTTTCGGGAAAGCCCGGTCAGCGGCGGCACGCCTAAAATTCTTCGTCGTCCCCGCGCCGCGAGGCGCAGCCGGCGGCGCAGCGGGAGCAGCCGCCGTCGCAGGCGGGCGTCAGGACCGCCGTCAGGGCGACGGGCAGCACCATGTTGGCGACGCCGCAGAGGTCGACGATCACTTCGTCGTTGATGAAGCTCTCCGCGAGCGGCGCCCACACGGTCAGTTCCCCCTGGGTCAGGGGCGCGTAATTTTCGCGTGCTTCCGCGTCCGGCGCGCCGAAACGGCAGACGGCGGCCGGCACGGGGCCGCTGCGCGTGGTGAGCTGCATCGCGGCGATCGTGAATTCCCTGCCCATGGCGAGCATGCGCTCCATGGCGCGGTCGGTGACGGTCAGTTTCAGTTCGGACATGTTTTCCTCCTGGGTTCAAGGCCGCGCGCCGGCGTCGATGAAGCCGAGCTTTTCCATGACGCGGCGCAGGTCGTCGGGAGCCGGGGCGCGGAACGTTTTGCCTTCGAGATGCGACAGGAACGCGGGCAGGCCGCCGAGCGTCAGGCTGCGGGCGTGCAACATGGGCCGCTTGACGCCGAGCGATCTCAGCTGCCCTTTGGAGCCGAAGTCGCCGTATTTCACGTCGCCGAGCAGCGGATGGCCGACGTGGTTCATGTGCACGCGGATCTGGTGCGTGCGCCCCGTGAGCAGATGCACCTCGGCCAGACTGAAGGCGCCGCTGCTCGTCAGGCGTTTGTATTCGGTGACGGCGCGTTCGCCTTTGGGATCGACGCGCACCAGCTTCTTGTCGGCGTCCTTGAGCAGCGGCACGTCGATGCGGCCGCGCTCGGGCAGTTCGCCGATGACGATGGCCCAGTAGCGCTTGTCGGCGTGGCGGGCCTTGAAGCATTCCATCAGCGCGCGCGTGGTCGGCCCGTCCATGGCCAGCGCCATGACGCCGCTGGTGTTGCGGTCGAGGCGGTGTACCAGCTGGGGCGGGAATTCGGGATCGACGGCGTAGCCCAGCGCGCGCGTGACGACGCTGTCCTCGCCCTTGACGTCGGGCTGGCTCAGCAGCCCGGCGGGCTTGTTCACGATCATCACACAGCGGTCGCTGTAAACGACGTCGAGCGGCAGCCGGCGCGGCGTGCCGTCGGGCATCTCGGCGCGGCCCACGGTGCCCGGCTCTTCCCACGGCACCCAGATGTGCTGTCCCTCGAGGACGCGGTCGTTCGGCTGGCAGCGTTTGCCTTCGAGGCGTACGGCTCCCTTGCGGAAGTATTTCATCATCGCGCCCAGCGGCACGCCCGGCCACATGCCGCGCAGCACGGCGTCGAGGCGTCGGCCTTCGTCGTGGCGGCTGATCTGGAATTGCCAGCTCATGGTCAGCGGGGCTGCTCGGGGCGCCATTTCCACAGGCGCCGCTGCGTGGAGAAATCGAAGTCGGAGATGGCGCGGTCCGCTTCCATGCCGCCGTCGAGCTGTTCGACGGAACCGTGCCAGCTGTTGAGGTAAAAGTCCAGATTGTCCGCCGCCGCCACGATCATGGCCTCGGGCGTGGCGGGCAGCACCGGCGAGCCGAACTCCTTCTGGCCGTGGTGGCTGAGGATGATGTGCCCGAGCAGCGTGCGCGTCAGCGGCGTGAGCTTGAACTCGTCCGCCAGCCTGACGAAGCGCGCGTAGCCGGTGGCGATGTGGTCGAGCACCGTGCCTTCCAGCGTCGATTCGGGGCCGGGATCGAGCGCGTAGGTGTCGAGCTTGCCGAGATCGTGCAGCAGCGCTCCGGCGACGACAACGTCGAGGTCGGGCTCGTACGCGGTGCCCTGATAGCTCTGGGCGATGGCCCGGGCGGAGCGCGCCACGCCGAGCGTGTGTTCGAGCAGGCCGTGCAGGTAGGCGTGATGGTGCGCCACGGCGGCGGGAAAGGTCCTGAAGGCCTGCCACGTAGCGCTGTCGGGCTGGAAGACGAAGCGCAGGAATTCGCCCGCCTCGCCTCCGCAGCCGTTGACGAACTGCCAGAACTCGGCTTCCAGCCGGTCGACGGGGACCCCGGCGGCGCGGATGAACGCGGCCGGACGGTATTCCTCGCGCTCCTGATCGACGAGCCAGATCTGATTGAACTGATACTGAGGCTTGCCCTTGAACTCGGTGATCGAGCCGATCAGCCCCACCGTTTCGCCTTTGAGGTTCCGTACCAGCGGCGAAGCGGCCGGTTCGGCGATTTCCTTTTTGACGCCGTCCTTGAGGTCGAACCACTGGGCGTTGCCCCAGATCTTGGCGTCGAGCGCGCCCGACTTGTCCATGACGGACATGATCCAGTAGGGCTTGTCGTTTTTGTCGCGCTTTTCCTTGAGCTCCGTGACCAGGCCGACGGACTGGAACTTGGAATCGACGGGAAGCGCGCGCACTTCCGCGAGCGTTTTATTGGACATGAAAAAACTCCTTTGCGTGATGAAAGTGGCTCAGCTGAAAAAGATCCTGCCGCAGACAACTTATAATATCACCGCCAAAAGTCAAGAGGCAAGGCGCTGAAAGATCGGGAATTTTCCGTGACGATTCTGCCGAAGAAAACGAAGTGTGTTAAACTTTCACTGTGTCACGGAGGTGGTGGCTTTGCTGAAAATCATCAGTGGAAACGAATCGGACCGGGGGCTCGTGCACGCGCGGGTGTCTCCGGCCGATATGAACCGATATGCGCTGACCGACGGCGGTTTCGTGGAGCTCGAAGGCGAACGCCGCTCGGCGTTCCGCGTGGTCTACGACGCTTCCGTTGCCGAAGGCTGCGTGGGGCTCGATCCCGTCGGCATGGAGAATCTCGGCCGCGGCGAAGGGGGCGAGGTGCGCCTTTATCGCTGCGAGCTGGGGTATGCCGAGCGCGTCGTGCTGATCCCCATGGCCGTTGCCGCCGCCGACGAACTGGACCGCGGCTATCTCCGCGCGCGCCTGCGCGACCTGCCGGCGAGCGTCGGCGACGAGGTGCGGATCCTGTTGCCGTACGGAAACGAACTGCGTCTGCGCGTGGCCGAGACGATGCCCGGCGGCGCCGTGATGGTGACCGCCTCCACCGACGTCGTCCTCGAACGGGCCCAGATCGGCGCCCTGAAACCGAAGAAGATCACCTATGCCGACATCGGCGGGCTGGACGCGCAGCTGCGCCGTATCCGCGAGATGATCGAACTGCCGCTGAAGTTCCCGGAAGCTTTTGTGCGCCTCGGCGTGGAGCCGCCGAAGGGCGTGCTCCTTTACGGCCCGCCCGGCACCGGCAAGACGGTGATCGCCCGCGCCGTGGCCAACGAAAGCGACGCCTGGTTCACGAGCATCTCCGGCCCGGAGATCATCGGCAAGTATTACGGCGAGAGCGAGGAGCGCCTGCGCGCCGTTTTCGAGGAAGCCCAGCAGAACGCGCCGGCCATCATCTTCATCGACGAAGTGGACGCCATCGCCCCCAAACGGGAGGAGATGGGCGGCGAGAAACAGGTGGAGCGGCGCGTCGTGGCCCAGCTGCTGACGCTGATGGACGGGCTTTCGTCGCGCGGCCAGGTCGTGGTCATCGCCGCCACGAACATCCCCAACACGCTCGATCCGGCTCTGCGCCGTCCCGGGCGTTTCGACCGCGAGATCGCCGTGCCCATCCCCGACCGCAACGGCCGCCTGGAGATCCTGAAGATCCACACGCGCGGCATGCCTCTGGCGGAAAGCGTGGATCTGGAACGTCTGGCCGACATCACGCACGGTTTCGTCGGCGCCGACCTGCAGGCCCTCGCCAAGGAATCGGCCATGATGGCGCTGCGCCGCCTGCTGCCGTCGCTCGACGACGCGGCGAAACTGAAGGACGAAAGCTTCCTTTCCATGGAGATCACCATGGGCGACTTTCTCACGGCGCTGCGCGAGATCGAGGCGTCGGCCATCCGCGAAGTTTTCGTGGAGATCCCGAACACGACCTGGGACGACGTGGGCGGTCTGAAAGACGCGAAGGAAAAACTCGTCGAGGCCGTGCAGTGGCCGCTCAAACAGGGCGATCTGTTCCGCCGCTGGGGCGTGACGCCGCCGCGGGGCATCATGATCCACGGCCCTTCCGGCACGGGCAAGACGCTGCTGGTCAAGGCTCTGGCTCACGAGAGCGGCGTGAACTTCATCACCGTCAAGGGCCCGTCGCTGATGTCGCGCTACGTGGGCGAAAGCGAGCGGGCCCTGCGCGACGTGTTCCGCACGGCCCGGCAGGCGGCGCCGTCGATCCTCTATTTCGACGAGATCGACTCGCTGACGCCGCGCCGCGGCAACGACGGCAGCTCGCAGGCGCAGACCGCCGACCGCGTGATCAGCCAGTTCCTGGCCGAGATGAGCGGCATCGAGGACATGGGAGGCGTGGTGGTGGTAGCGACGACGAACCGCATCGACCGCATCGATCCGGCCCTGTTCAGCGCCGGCCGTTTCGAACTGGCGCTGGAACTGCCCATGCCCGACGAAGCGGCGCGCGAGGAGATCCTGCGCATCCATCTGCGCAAGATCCCCCTTGCGGGGCTGTCGTTCCATGATCTGGCCGTACGGAGCGAAGGCATGAACGGCGCCGAGATCGCGGCGCTGTGTCACGCCGCCTCCATGGAAGCGCTGCGCGAGCAGATCCGCAACGGGACCGACGTTTCGCCCTGCCTGGAGCGGCGTCATTTCGAGGCGGCTTTTCGGGCGGAAAAGCTGCGCCGTCAGGCGCTGGAGCGGGAAAACGGCGATAAAGCGGATGGTTCGTGAGCTTTTGGCCGCGCTGGCGCTTCCGCTCCTTCGCCGAGAGAGCGGCGAAGCGCTGCTGAGTTTCAAGAAGATCGAACGGGTCTGTTTGCGAAAACAGGCCCTTTTTTTCAAAGACGATGCGAGTCGCATCGGATCCCCCTCGAGGTGATGGGAATGAAAAAAGTCGCGGCGCTGACGGCGCTGCTTCTGTGCTGCGCCTGGCCGTCATTGGGCGCGCCGGTCTTCGATCCGGAAAAAGTGACCGGACCGCGAATCGAAAGGCTGTGCCTGGTCATCGTCGCCAACGCCGATGCGCAGGTGCTGGCGGCGGAAAACGGCGAGCTCGACATCCTCGGCGACATCGCCCGCCCCGCGGACATCGATCGCCTGAGCGCCGACCCGAATCTGGAAATGTCGCTGGCGCGAGGTTTCCATGCGTTCTTCCTGCTCATGAACAACACCCGCGCCCCTTGGAACGATCGGATCGTCCGCCAGGCGGCGGCTCAGTCCATCGACCGCAACGGCATGGTGCGCAGCATCTATTCCGGCTACTGCGAGCCCATCAACAGCTGGCTGCCGCCCGTTTCGCCCTGGGCGAGCCCGGACGGCACGCGCAATATTTTCGACCGCGCCGCCGCCCGCGAGAAACTGCTTTCCTGCGGCTACCGCTTCAACTTTGCGGGAAAACTGACGGCTCCCGACGGCCGCCCGCTGCCTAAAATCACGCTGCTGGCGCCGCTGGCCCGCGCGGCGCCGACCACGGCGGAAATGGCGGAGCGCCTCGCCGACTCGCTGAACGCCGCCGGCTTCGACGTGGAAGTGGAGCCGCTGGACTTTTCCGCCATGGTCGCGCGCCTGGACCGCAAGGACTATTCGCTGGCGGTGCTGGCCTGGTCCATGGGGCGCAATCCCGATTCGCTTTACAGCTTTTACCACAGCTCCATGGACGTTGCCGGCGGTTACAATCTGACCGGCACTCACGACGCGGCGCTCGACGCGGCGCTGACGAGACTGCGCTTCGCGCCCGACAAGGCATCGGCGGAACGGGCGTCGGCGGAAGCGCAGCGCCTGCTCGGCGAACTGGTGCCGTCGGTGCCCGTTTACAGCCGCTTCTCCGTGGCGGCCGTCTCGAAAAAGTGGCGCAACGTGCTGTCGACGGACCGGATCACCGCCGACAACCTGTGGACGCTGATGATGGCCGAACCGCGCGACGGGACGACGCGCACCATGACCATGGCGCTGGCCGAGGAACCGCGCAGCCTGAATCCATTTACCGCCAGCAGCGCCTATTCGTGGCAGGTGCTCGGCATGGTCTACGAGGGCCTGATCGCTGTCAACCCTTTCACGCTCGAGGACATGCCCGGTCTGGCGGAAGAATGGCGCGTCGAGACGGCGGGCGAAGGCGCCGGCGCTCATACCGTGCTGCGCTTCCGGCTGAAGGAGAATCTGCGCTGGAATGACGGAACGCCGCTGACGGCCGGCGACTTGAAGGCGACGATCGATTTCGTCCATAAAAACGAAATTCCCCGCTTCTTCGACGCCGTCAAGGACGTGGCGGAAACGGAGGCGCCGAACGCCCGCGAGCTGACGGTGACCATGAAAGGCGTGAGCTACTGGTATCTCGACAACGTCGCCGGTCTGCCCTGGATGCCGGCGCGGATCGTGGAAAACATCAGGGACTGGCAGAACTGGGACCCCCTCGACCGCGAAGAAAAATTCGGCCCGCGCGGCCTCGTCGGCGCCGGCCCCTTCATGCTCGAGGAATACCGCCCCGGCGAGTACGTGATGATGAAACGGAATCCCTGCTATCTGCGCTTGCCGGAGGAGGAAAGGCGATGAGAAAAAACTGGCTGCTGCGCCGCGTGCTGGCCTCGCTGGCCGTGCTGGCGGCTGTGCTGGCGCTGAACTTCGTCCTTTTCCGGGTGATGCCCGGCGACGCCGTGAGCACCATCATCGACCCGAACTTTTCGCCGCAGGCCAAGGAACGCCTGCGCGAACTCTACGGGTTGGAACGCCCCTTGCCGGAACAGTTCGTCCTGTATCTGAAGCGGATGCTGACGTTCCGTTTCGGCCTGTCGTTCCTGAGCCGGAAGCCCGTCTGGGACGAACTGCTTTCGCGCTTGCCCGGCACGCTGATCTTGATGTCGCTGGCCATGCTCTGCTCGGCGGCGCTGGGCATTTGGCTCGGCGTGAAAGCGGCGGTGAAACGCGGCTCATGGCTGGAACGGACGGTCCTGCGCGTCGGCGCGGCGATGTCGTCGTTCCCGGGATTTTTCGTGCAGCTGGTGCTGCTCATGCTGCTGGCGCACGACTTCCCGATCTTTCCGCTGCGCGGCAGCCTGTCGGTCCCCGCCCCTTCGGGCGCCTGGGCGCTGTTGGCCGACCGCACCTGGCATCTGGCGCTGCCGGTGCTGTCGCTGACGCTGATGGGTTTCGGCGGCTGGGCGCTGTACGTGCGCAATCTGATGGTCCGCGCGCTTGGCGAAGATTACGTGCTGATGGCCCGCGCCCGCGGCCTGACGAGACGCCGCGTGATTTACGGGCATGCCTTCCGTACGATCCTGCCGCCGCTCGTGACGATCCTGCTGATGTCGGTGCCGGGGCTCGTTTCCGGCGCGGTGATCACCGAGACGGTCTTCTCGCTGCGCGGCGTGGGTTCGTTTTTGCTCGAGGCGCTTTCGGGCCATGATTATCCGGCGGCGGGGGCTTCCTTTTATTTGCTGGCGCTGATCACGGTCGTCTGCAACCTGCTGGCCGACGTCGCCTATGGGCTGGTCGACCCGCGCGTGCGCCTCGAGGGGGTGAACCGATGAGCGGTTTTTTCGGGCGCGCTTCCTTTTGGTCCCTTGTCTTCATCGCCGCGGCGGGAATCGTCGGTCCGCGGCTGCTGGACAGCCCCGCCGACGTCGTGGGGGCGCCGTTTGCCCGGCCGCTCTGGTGGCGCGGCGATCTTTCGACGTCGAAAACGGCGGAGATCTCGGCTGCCGGCGGACGCGCGACGCTGGCAACCGACGGCTTTGCGAAAGACGACGTCGGCCTGCGCCCCGGCGCGTCGGGGCTGGCTTTCGACTGGAAGACGCAGCCGGCGGCGGTTTTCGCGCTGGAAGGCGAGATCACGGCGAATCCCGCCCGGACGGTGACCGTGACGTGGCGCGCCCCGGAAAAGGATTTTGAGCTGGTGCGCCGTGACGGACAGGAAAAGTATTGGCTCAATCTGGACGCGCGGGACATGATCTTCAAGCGGCGCCTTGGCCTGCCGCTGATCGGCCGCGGCACGGAACGGCTTTTCCCGCGGCGGGGGCGTTACGAACTCGTGGTCGGCGGCGCGGAGAGTTTTCGCCTCAAACTGATCCTGTTCGGTCAGAAACAGGGATTGCTGGGCACCGACCAACGCGGGCGCGACGTCCTTGCCCTGCTGCTGAACGGCATCGGCACGTCGCTGACCGTCGGCGTCAGCGCGACGCTGGCGGCGACGCTGCTGGGGCTCGGCTTCGGGCTGACGGCCGGTTACGTGGGCGGCTGGATCGACGCTCTGATCATGCGCGTCGTGGACATCCTGCTGGCGATCCCCGCGCTGCCGATTCTGATGACGCTGGCCGGTTTGTGGGGCAAAGGATTATGGCAGCTTGTGCTGATCCTGTCGATCTTCTCGTGGATGGGAACGGCCCGTTCGGTGCGCGCGCTGACGCTGACCGTCCGCGAAAGCCCGTGGGTGGAGGGATTGAAGGCGCTCGGCGCGAAAAAAAGTTATATCCTCCGGCGGCATCTGCTCCCCGAGACGGCGCCGATCGTGCTGGCCAATCTGGCTCTGGGGGTGCCGGGCGCGATTCTGGCGGAAGCGGGGCTGGCCTTTTTGGGATTGTCGGACCCGCGCCTGGTGTCGTGGGGGAGAATGCTGCACGAAGCGCACTCTTTCGGCGCGTTTACCGAGGGCGCGTGGTGGCTGATCGTGCCGCCCGGCCTCGGCATCGTGTCGCTGTGTCTGATCTTCGTGGACATGGGGCGTTTCCTTGAAGAGCGCATCGACCCGCGGCTGGGAGGAGAAGATCATGCTCACCGTTGAAGGGCTCCGCGTCCGTTACGACGGTCAGTCTCATGAGGCGGTTTCGGGGGTGTCGTTCGACGTGCCGCGGGGAGCTTTCGTCGGCCTTGTCGGAGAGTCGGGCAGCGGCAAGACCAGTATCGTCATGACGGCGCTGGGGCTTTTGCCTGCGGGCAGCGTCGCGGCCGGTTCCGTCTTCTTCGCCGGGCGGAACCTGCTGGCGCTCGACGAGGAATCGCTGCGCCGCCTGCGCTGGAAAAAGATCGCGCTGGTGCCGCAGGGCGCGCAGAATTCCTTTACGCCCGTCAAAACGATCGGGGCCCACATCGAGGAAGTCCTGCGCGTTCATCTGCGCCTGCGCGGCGAGGCGGCCAAGGCGCGCGCCGCCGCGCTGCTGGCGGAAGCCGAACTGGACGCCGCCGTCGCCCGCCGTTATCCTCACGAACTGTCCGGCGGCCAGAAACAGCGCGCCGCCATCGCCCTGGCGCTGGCTTGCGAACCGTCGCTGCTGCTGGCCGACGAACCGACCACGGCGCTTGACGTGATCACCCAGGCCGGCATTCTCGGATTGCTGCGCCGGCTGCAGCGGGAAAAGCGGCTGACCGTGCTGCTTGTGACCCACGACCTGCCCATGGCCGCGTCCGTCTGTTCGCAGCTTTTCGTGATGAAAGACGGCCGGCTGGTCGAGCGCGGCGCGCCGGAGGATCTGTTGACGGCGCCCCGTCATCCCTACACGCGCCGGCTCGTGCGCGCGATACTTTGAGGCGAAGGGGAGATGGCTGTGGAAGCGACGATTCGGGTGCACAATCTTTTCGTGAGCTTTCGTTCCAAGAACGGCGGCGAACATCGGGCGGTCGCGGGGCTTTCCTTCGCCGTGGAAAAAGGCGGGACGCTGGCCGTCGTCGGCGAATCGGGCAGCGGCAAAACCACGCTGCTGCGCGCGCTGATCGGCCTCGTGCCGCCGGAGGCGGGGTCGGTGGCGCTTTTCGGGCACGATCTGCAGGAGCTCGCTGCGGCGGATCTTTCGAAGATACGCCAGCGCTGCGGTTACGTGCTGCAGGATCCGTACGGAGCGCTGCCGCCGTCGCTGACCGCGCTGGGCGCTGTGATGGAACCGGCGCTCATCGCCCGGCGCGGACGTACGAAAGAAGACGTTCGCGCCAGAGCCAAAGCGATTCTGGCCGAGCTGGGGCTGACGGGCGAGCGCGTCCTCGATTCCCGCGCCGTCGGGCTTTCGGGCGGCCAGCGCCAGCGCGTCGAACTGGCCCGGGCGCTGATGCTCGGGCCGGAATTGCTGCTCTGCGACGAACCGACCTCCATGCAGGACGTGTCGACGCGCGGCGACATCATCGCGGTGTTGCGCCGACACGTGGAGCGCGGCATGAGCCTGATCTTCGTCACTCACGACCTGAAACTGGCGGCCCGCGCCGCCGAACGCATCCTCGTCATGCAGCGCGGGCGCCTTTGCGAGGAGGGGCCCGCCGCCGAAGTGCTGTCCCGTCCTCGGGCTCCTTACACAAAGGCTCTGATCGCGGCGATCCCCGTGCTGCCGGCGAAACCGCTCCCCGGGGCGTGACTGAAGAGAAAGCGTCTCTATCGGGATGGCGGGAATGATGTTATCTTGACATAATTTTGTTACGTTTTTATAATGAATTTACGGTTTCACCCGAACGGGTGATGCTTTTTTCCACGCGTCGGATATGCTGGTATCGGTTTCAAAAACGTGCGCGGGCATCCGGCGGGGGCCGGAAAAGGAAGACGTTTTTGCCGCCGCGCGGCGGCGGAAGCGCGTTTGCGAAAGGAGCATGACGATGAAGGACATTTCTGCGCGAAAAGTTATGAGCGTTCTGACGGCGGCGGGATTGGCCGCCTGTCTGTGCGGCGGCGCGGCCCGGGCCGAAGTCAAAAAGATCGAGGCGACCTATTTCACGCTGGATTACGAGACGGACGCGGGCTGGACCTTCGACGAGAAAAAAGACCTCAAAGACAGCCAGAAGGCTTCGACGCTGCGGATTCGCATTCCCAGCGCGGCCGATCCCAAGAGGAGCGACGCGCTGGTGGACGTCAAGGCGAATATCGAAAATCAGTCGAACTTCCGCCGCTATCTCGAGCAGTTTGGCTTCGACCCGTACGAATACGCGGAAAAGCGTTCCTACACGCTCGTCCCGCTGGGCGGCGTGGACTGCCTCGTCAAAGAAGATTCGTCCAGGATCAACTATCTTGCCCGCGTCGAGGGCGCCGGCGAAACCATCCAGATTTCGGCCGATTCCAAGGAAAAGCTGGAAGACGTCAGAACGCTGCTGAAGGGACTTCAGTTCAAAGTGACCGACGCCGGCAAAAAGGACGGCCCCTGGTACTGGAACGGCACGCCCTACGCCAGCGCCGAACACTCCGCGGAAGTCGGCTCCGTGACGCTGAACAGCAAGCACGTGCCCATCGACCCCATCATCATCCGCTCCGTGATCGGCGGCAACCGCATCTGGTCCGACGGGACCAGGGCGTATATCCTCAGCAACGCCTGCAAACTCGCCGAGTACGCCCTCGACGGCGGCAAACTGGTCAAGAAGGCCGACATCGAGCTTGGCGACAAAGCTAACTACCAGACCATGACCGTCACCGACGACGGCGCGGTCTGGCTGGGCGGGGTCGGCCGCGGCGCCTGCCGCATCAAGGACGGCGCCGTCGAGAAAATCAAAGGCCCGCGCGAACTGGTCATGCACCCCTCGGGGACTTGGGGACTCGAGCGCTCCTGTCGCAAGGGCGCGGAGATGAAGAAGTACGAGATCGCCGCGGACGGGACCGTCGCGACCGTCGACTTCCCCCTGGCCGAGATCGACTCTATGGTCAACGCCTATCTGCGCATCGACGCCAACCACATCTACGTCAGCGGCCGCGAAGCCGGTTCCAAGACCACGGCGCTTTTCGTCTACGACCACGGCGGCAAACTGGAAAAGATCCTCAGGGAGCCGGCCCAAAACTCCATGGGCGGCGTCTTCTTCGCGGGCGAAACCGCCAACGGCTTCGTCGCCCTGCCGCTGCAGAGCACTGTGATACTGTGGGACAAGGAAGGCAATCCGATCGGCCGTCTTAACGACGTCAAAAAACTCTACGACAGCCCCACCACCGGCGTGGCCGCCAACGAGGACGGCGTCCTGCTGCCCGGCGGCGGCCTGCTGACGCTGACCCGCCGCGAGCGCGCCGACAAGTCCACCTACGAACTCGTCGTGTTCCGCGTCGACGGATTCTAGGGCTCGTTTATCGTTGAAGAAACGGCCTCCGGCTCCTTGTCGGGAGCGTCGGCAGGCCGTTTCTTCGAAAAAGGAGGGAAAATCATGGCCCTGTTCAGCAAGGAACCCTGCGCGTTCTGCGGCAAAGAAGTCGGCATGATGAGCCGCAGCAAGATGAGCAGCAAGGATTACGTCTGCGACGACTGCCGCAAGAAGGGCAACCCCTTCGCGCGCGTCGACCATCTGACCAAGGATCAGGTCGCCGAGATGTTCGCGCGCTCGGAGCGCGACGAGAAGCTCCTCGACGGCGTGGAGCTGAACGACGAATATCTGGACGCCGGCAGGGGGAGGATCATCCATTTCCGCAGCCAGAAGGGCGGCGGCGACATCTTCACGATTTCCACGCCGGAAACGCAGCGCTACGAGCACCGTCCCGTGTTCTACTTCAGCAGCATCCGCAAGTGGAACCCCAGCGAGGCCTTCGTCGAGCGCAGCGTCGGCGCCGCGCCGCGCGAAGCCGTGTGCGACTACAGCACTCTGATCACGCTCAGGGAGAAACTGTCCGCCGACAAGAAAAACGACGGCTGGGAGCTCCGTATCCCTTACTTCGACGCCGCCGTTCCCGAGATCCTCATCAAAATTCCCAAAGAAGCCGACGCCGACAAAGTGCAGAGGTTTTACAGGAACATCTGCGGCAAATGCGACTATCGAGTGTCGCGCGGCATTCAAACCGCCCGCGACAAAGAGGAGCTGCAGGCGAAGAACGCCTGCAAGACCGCCAACGAAGCGCTGAAAGCGGCGCTCAAGGGCGGCGACGTCAAGGAAGCTCTCGCCGAAGGCCTCCAAAAGTCGATCGACATCGACCAGGGCAAGGTCAGGAAAAAGGGATTCTTCGCCCGGCTCTTCGGGCGGTGAGCGCCCGAAGAGCCGAAATAAACGTCGGCCGACGCAAAGGCGCAAGGAAACTTCGAAACGGAATATACGAAAAAGAGGTCGCCTCAACCGATTTCTGAACTGCTTCCCAAAGCTTAGATTCTTTGTCTGACTTTTGGGGCAGTTCAAAGTCAATTGAGACGGCCTCTTTGCTATTTTTAATGAATTTCACGCAGCGTTGAAGCGTCGCATAGTTGAAGCGTCGCGTATGAGGAACAAAGTAGCGTCATTTGTCTTTAAAGACAGTTCTGTGGTTTTGAGACGGCCTCTTTTTAACGAAAGCGGGCGAACCTGTTTGCGGGAAGGGCGCATTTTCACGCTCTTTCCCGAAGGGGACGCCGCATGGTCTTCAATCTCCGTGGGAGCTCCGCCGCGCGACAGCGGGGGCAGCCGCAGGGCAATCGCTTACGGAATAAGAACCCCCGTAGGGACGAGCCCCAGGACCTGCAGAGCCGTAGGGATGCCAAGC